>CAYUKP010000175.1:0-4411 GCA_964445335.1 uncultured Verrucomicrobiales bacterium | reverse complement strand
CATACAACGCTATCTCGAATCTATTAATATGCCATATACAGGCACTGGCATCGAAAGCTCCAAAATTGGGTTCGATAAAATTTTATCCAAAGAAGAGTTTGTTAGAGCAAATGTTTCAACACCTCTTTCACAGACGATTTTAACAAAAGAAGGCGCAAGTGCCGTCAAGTTCCCTTTGCCTTATGTTGTCAAACCTCCTCGTGAAGGTTCAAGCGTAGGTGTCCATATTTGTAAAACACCAGAAGAAGCCATCGCGGCCTTTGAAGACGTTGCCCAATATAGCGAAGATGTTCTCGTTGAACAATTTGTTGAAGGAAAGGAACTCACAGTCAGCATCGTTGGAGATGAAGTCTTACCAGTTATCCATATCGATCCCAGTGGAGAGTTTTATGACATCTCATCTAAGTATTCTTGGTTAGCAGAAGAAAATGATTCAACTGTATCAACACGTTATATTTGCCCCGCAGAGCTTGATGAAGAAACGACATTGAAGGTTCAAGAGGTCGCAAAAAAAGCATATGATGCTATTGAAACTCAAGTATATGCAAGAGTTGATATTTTACTGGATCAGACAAATACCCCCTACGTGTTAGAACTCAATACTATCCCAGGGATGACTGCAACTAGCCTGTTACCTAAGGCTGCAAAAGCCTGTGGTTATAGTTTTGCAGACCTTTGTGCTAAAATTGCGGACTTATCTTTAAGTCTTGAGAGATAATTTTTTATACGTTCCCAAATTTGTTCTGTCTTTCTTTAGCTATTAAGGGTATGTTTTTACAAACCCTTTTTTAGGCCGTAATGGGAAGAAGACATAATAGATATTACAAACACAATTTATCAACTGATCGAAGAATCATTCTTCCTTCAGATGTGTTTTCCTTTCGTATCCTCTGGAATACGTTTCTAAAAAAAACTCGAAACATTTTACTGTATAGTTTTGTTACATGTCTCCTCATCGTACTAAGCTGGGGAGTTATACATAGCGGAAAAGCCCTTTTTATCAGAGGTGACAGATTCGGATTAAATGAGGTAGTCATTACTCCCCCCCCTTCTGCAGACTCATTTTTTAATAATAATACATTCACTGATTTTGCAGGCTTATCTTACGGCGAAAGCATTTTCACCTTAAACCCTGAAGAAATAGAAGCAAAACTTCTCACGCGCCCTGAAATAGATTATGCCTCTGTTACTCGAAGGCTCCCAGGATCTATTGCAATTTCGTTGCGAGAAAAGACACCTATCGCCAAGTTCAATCTTAAGGGGCAAACTTACCTTGTAAGCTCTGAAAACACATACTTCCCCGCATCACTAGCACCACCAAGTTTACTTTCTAAATTGCCTCTAGTAAAACCCTTACATGAAAATCAGTTAAGTATTCCTAAAAAACAAACTTACTTAAAAAATATTGGTTTGTTACGAGCGTCAAAATTTATTCAAGAATGGAATCATCAAGAAGTTCCTGAATTCATCTCATCCATTAAGGTGCAAGACCACCACAGCATTCTCGTCAAAACAAGCTCTGGAGCAAAATTAACGTTTGGCTATTATGAACATGCTCGACAAATTCGAGACTACAGGTCTATTATTGCATTCTGTAAATCTTCACATTATAAAATTAAGGTAGCTAACCTTTTACCTTTTAAAAATATCCCTATTACGTTCGATAAAATCCCTCGCTCTCAACAACAATCTATTCGTTCTCAAATTCCTAGAAATAAACCCAAGTTTTCTCCACAGGAAGACATATTAATGATTCTAAACCAAGGATAAATATCTCTACCGCTCATGGCAAAATCTAAATATCATGTTGGTCTTGAAATCGGAACAACCACCACTCGCGTAGTTGTTGCTGAAGTAAAACCTGACTTTTCAGCTAGAATTCTAGGCTTGGGACAATCCAAGTCTGCAGGAGTGCGTAAAGGAGAAATTCAAGACATTAAACAAGCCCGCGCATGTATCAAAGCTACTTTGCTAGAGGCCGAAGATCTAAGTGATGTAGAAATCAGCAATGTCTTTTTAGCTGTCACAGGAGGTCACATTAGAGGAATAAACAACCGTGGAGTTTATCGATTACCTGATGACAATACGGAAATTTGTGAATACGATATTAACGAAGTCGAAGATATCGCAAGTGATACTTCCATCCCTGACAATCACGGGTATATACACACCTTATCACGTAACTACCGTTTAGATGGTCAAGAGTACCGTATTGCACCCATTGGGATGACGGGCAAAACCCTAGAAGCAGACTTTCATTTAGTACACGGTATCAAATCACGTATTCAAAACACGATGCGTGTCGCAAGAGAATGCGCTCTTGAGGTCGAAGATATTGTATTTTCACCCATCGCGAGTGCTCAAGTGTCTTTAGATAGAAAGAGCAAAGAGGCTGGTGCTATTGTTATAGACATAGGTGGCGGAACAACAGATTATGCCCTCTATATTCAGGGAGCTCTTTTTGCATCTGGTTGTATTCCAATTGGAGGAGAGCATATTACAAATGATATCCACCTTGTATCACATATTCCGCTAGCCAAAGCCGAAAGCTTAAAGCTCAAGGAAGGTGATATTTCAGGTAGTCCTCAATCAATGAAAGGCACTATTTTAGTAGAAGATGAGGTGAATCTAAAAAATTGTGAAATTGAACGGTCGGTTTTAAATCAGGTAATTAAATATAGAATCCGTGAAATATTAGAAATACTTGTGAGTAGACTACCCGAAGGAATTCTTAATTATATCGGGACAGGAGTTTACCTTACAGGTGGAGTAAGCAAAACCGTTGGAATATCTTCTATTGTAGGTGAAATTTTTCAATTACCGGTCTATAGACCTGAACAAGTGGAACATAGCGGGAGTACCGCATACTTTAAAGATCCACAACTATTTACTGTATTAGGGCTCATTCGCTACGCTCAAATACTCGAACAAAATGATTCTAATGAGCCATCTGGACCATTAGGATTTCTTTCTAAACTCTTTGGCAAGTAAAACTACGCATTGCAAAAATGATCAAATACGAAAAAGACGCGCATCTTCCCATCCCTACCTCTGATATAAAAATCATAGGTCTAGGTGGTGCTGGAGCTAATATTATTGAGCGCGTTTCAACAGATGGACTACAAGGGCCTGAAATCTTAGCGGTAAACGCAGATCTGAGGACATTAGAAGCTTCTACATGCGCTGAAAAAATTCAACTCGGCGCACATGTAACACGTGGCTTAGGTTGTGGTGGTGATCCAGAAATCGGGAAAAGAGCCGCTATCGAAAGCGCTAATGATATCAGAGCGTCTATTAGAGGGCGTAAAATCGTCTTCATTTGTGTAGGCTTAGGTGGTGGAACTGGTTCAGGAGCAGCCCCTATTATTACAAGAATTGCTAAGGAAGAAGGAGCGTTTACGGTTGTCTTTGCCACCATGCCTTTTGCTTTTGAGGGAACGCGTAGACAAGTTCAGGCAGAAACGGCTTTAAACGAGCTCGCAGCATTAGCTGACGCCTTAGTAACATTTGATAACGGAAGAATGGCTGACCTTGTTTTAGAAACATCAGGCATTCATAATGCTTTCAGTGCAGCAGATTTACTTATTTCAGAAAGTATTCATGCGATCTCTCGCATTGCGTTACACCCAGGAATTGTCCACATTGGTTTAGATGATTTGGTTACAGCCCTTAGTTCAAATCGCTCACGTTGTCTCTTTGGTTCAGGAAGAGCGACAGGGAGCGAGCGTGTATTTGACGCTTTAGGAAAGGCTCTTGAGAGTCCCCTCCTCGATCAAGGGATGTTACTTAACACGGCAGAAACCATTCTTATCCATATCTGCGGAGGCTCAAGCCTTACTATGCATGAAGCAGATAAAATGATGACGGAATTACATAAAAGCTTAAACCCTTCCGCTCAAATATTTTTCGGAATTAGTATTGATGATACAATGGGCGAAGAGTTTTCTGTTACGATTATTAGCTCTTTGCCAGAAGAAGATGTCGTTTTAAAGTTAGCGGAGGAAATGAATCTTGAAACTCTTGCTAACAAGGAACATTTCGAAACTCCAATCCAGCCAACGACAAATCCAAGGGTTTTAGCAAGCACTGACAGCCCTTCCGAATTACCATCTCCAGCTCTTACGGAAGAGCCAGAGCAAAATTTTAATGAACCTCTCATAGATAATTCTTCTCCTCCAAATGAAGTATCCGAACCTTTTGAGCAAACACCATCTTTTGTTTCTCCCGAAGAGGTAGCGAATCAAGCTCCTGAAGAGTCACAACTCGTTATAACAGCCGATACTCATTTAGAGGAAAGTCATTCTATAGAAAAAGAGGAGGTTTTAGAAGAGGTAGCACCTCCAAGTGTATCTTACGAAGCTCCACCTGAACCAGTTCCCGAACCCTTAGCACTTCAATTTCTGCTAAGGGT
>CAYUKP010000174.1:0-4433 GCA_964445335.1 uncultured Verrucomicrobiales bacterium | reverse complement strand
CTGTTGACTGTCCTCGCATCAATACCAATGGTGAACTCGTCGATCAATACGGTAGTCCTTACTGGTTCCATAGTCCTCGCCCAGGTATACTGCATATTACTTCTGCAGGCTTAGATCGTATCCTTCACACAAGTGATGACGTAGTACTGCACTAGATGGTTCAGATCTCCAGCCAAACATAAACCTTTCAATCTGAATACTACAATCAACTCATTTATCACATACATTTTTTGTAATATTTATTGATTTCAATCTCTGAACTATCTAATGTATAAATTCTTTGAACATGTCCTTCACTACCAGCCACACTATGCTACAGCGGGCTCTCTCTCTGGAAGATGAGGAAGCATGGAGGGAAATACACAAAAGGTATGTAAAATTTATCTATTATGTTCTATCCTCTATGGGGGTAGAGGCTTCGGACCTTGATGACCTTACTCAGCTTGTCTTTTTTAGACTCATCAATAAGCTGAGGTTGTACAACAAAGAACGTGGCTTATTCCGAACATGGCTCAAGCAAGTTGTCAAAAATACAGTTCTCAACTATTTCGAGAAAAGGCAATCGATGTCTCGAGTATCTAAGGCATACCAGAGACAGTATGAACTGGAGTTAACAGCATCAGATGCCATAGAAAATTGGATAGAAAGTGAGTGGAAGGGCTACATGCTGAATTTAGCTCTAAATCGTCTGGATACTCGTTGTAAAGGCTATGGAGTAGAAGTACTGAGGATGCATCTCGCGGGATCGACTATAAATGAAATAAAAGAACATACAGGTCTCTTAAAGAACACCCTTTACACACTTAAGAAACGTTACAAAAAACACCTCATCCGCGAAGTCAGAGTCATCAAAGCCGAACTCGAAGGAATATAGTTCAGACACTAAAAATGAACGACGCTCCCTACCAACCAAATCCTGATTTACGAGGTGTCTACGAAGAGCTATTTGCCGAAGATGACGAGTTAGTAGACGGTGAATGCCTGGCCGTGGAAGAACTCTCATCAATTAAGGAACGCTATACCTCCTTTTCTACAATTGGAGAGGGCGCAGTAAAAAAAGTGAGTAGATGTTTCGACAACCGAACGAAGCGTTATGTTGCGTACGCCGAGCCGAAACCTCACATCTCTTCACAATTCTATGACCTAATCATTCATGAGGCTTGGCTTGTCTCTCAGCTCTCCCACCCAAATATTGTTAGAGTATATGATGTCAACCTAGATAAGCAAGGGCGTCCATTCTTCGTCATGCCTCTAAAGGAAGAGTCAACACTCAAAAACTTTATCGATAGTCGACCTTCCCTCATTAGACGGCTTGATGCCTTTAAGAGCATATGTTCTGCCATAGCACATGCACACAGCATAGGCGTAGTACATCTTGACTTGAAACCAGAGAATATTCAATGCACTCAATTTGACGAAATTATCATCTGCGACTGGGGGCTAGGGAAAAAACTATATGAATCAGAAGACCTAGCACCATCGTATTTATTACTAGCGGAGAACAGTACTCTTTATGGGGAGGTTCGTGGAACTCCCGGCTTTATGGCTCCAGAACAAACTCAGCCAGGTGCGCAAAAAGATGAACGAACTGATATTTTTTCATTAGGAGCCATCCTTTATTTCCTTCTCTCAGGGGAACCTCCATTTGATGCATCCCGAGATGATGTACTCCAGCTAACACGCTCGGCGATTCTGCCTGAATTTACCACGACGCTACCAGGTCACTCTCCTACACTAATCGCAATTATTAAGAAGGCTCTCAACCTTGAGCCTCAATCTAGGTACCAATCAGTAAAAGAACTTCAGAAAGATGTTGAAAGTTTTCTAGAGCTTCGGGTCACCTCAGCCGAGTCGCCAAGTATCTTAAGAAAGCTCCAGCTTTTTTACCACCGTAACAAGCGTATCGTACACCTTACAGTAACCCAATTGTTTCTCTTTGTTCCAATATCAAGCCTAGCCTATTGGCAGCTGCAAAGAAAACAAGAGCAACTCCACTCCTATACAGCGGAAGTAACACTCTCTAAAAAGGAAATGGCAAAACTGTTAGCTGTCTCCTCAGAACAGTGTCTAACCAGTTTCTTTAACCACAACGGAGTGGCCCCCCTAGGACGCAGTAAATCTGAAGCTATCCTAGCACTCAACTTAGACCCTACTAACCAAGATGCACAGAAGGCACTCTTTCTCAATTATGCACTAACCCTCGATAGTGAGTCTCTAGAGACATTCACAAGAGCAGTAGATAAGGATATGCAAGACATAATGGATTACCATCCATTAATTGAGCAACGACAGCTTACCAGTAACTACTTTTCCTCCATTGATGAATTAATATTGTTCCTGAATGAATGTATCGATCTCAAAGAAAATAACCACCATGGAGAATATGCCATGAATTATGTAGGTCAGCTCATTAAGCTCCAATTTCAAAACAGATTTAATAGAGAATATAGAGAACTGGATCAGAAGCAAAAAATACAAATGCTTAGAAAGCACAATGAAATCACGTGCTTATACCTCACCTACCTCAATACTGACACCTTAGGATTTCAAGCCACAGTCAAAGGTAAAGGGGTAGAAATCATCTCAGACGCCCCAATACGGTGGTACGCTATGAATACAAAATTTACTATACTGGGATTCAAACCGTTACCTTCATTAAAGATCTCAGCTCCTGTATTGAATTTCGAAACACTAGGTGAGCTAAAAGTCGGCAAATTGGACCTATCTGAAGTCAAACGGTTCTATGGGAAAAAATCAATCAACTACCCTTTAGTCAGAACCATCTACATCGCACCAGACCAAAAATTAGAGCAAATCCAAACCTACTTCGCTAAGAGAAAAATCAAAATTATCGAAGATTAGAAACCTCGTAGAGATACCTAGCTAATGGTCAGAAACATAGCAATGCAATATTTACCAATAGAAGAGAGACAAAACTGCCTTAAATTGACGCTCCAGAATGGTAAAAACTTAAGCACTTTTTCGAAAGAATAAATCCCCTTATGGAATAAGAGATAAGAAGGTAAAATAGAGGTTTCGGATCAGGACATAATCAATATAATCTGGGTAGTACGGCCACAATACGGTTAAATTTTCAAGTCACGCCCCCCCTTTATTTATAACGAAAACACGCTTAAGTTCATACAATTCCTGACACTCCATAAATAAAAATTAAAAAAAATCGACTCCGTGTCCCAGTATCTCCTTCAGAGATGTATAATGAGTAATTCTGCTCAACTCAATCAAGCAGAAGCTAATCACGAATAATTATGAAGTACACACTACTAAACTCATTAACACGTTCTCTTTCTATATCGACACTTGCAAGTATTGCCCTGCTAGGGGGGGCTAACGCAGCAGTGGTCGCGTCATGGGATCTCTCTGACGGATCTGTAACAACTAATGCGGCCGCTACAGGACTTGACGCTGGTACTGCTTCGGCTGGAGCAGGCTTATCATCAGCCAACTTTACTGCGAATGGATTTGGTGGAGATGAAAATGCAGGCCTACTAGACTCATCACCAGGTTTAGGATCTGTGATCACGGATGGTCAGTATCTCGCTTTTTCGGTAACACCTGGCTCATTAGGCATCACTAATCTGACATTCGACTTAACAATCGAAACTTTAGCTCGTGCTTCTAATACCGTTACTCTCATGAGTAGTGTTGATGGGTTCACACTAGGGAATCAAATCGACACATACACTAACAGCACTGCGAATTCCACTGCCAATGTCTCATTTGATGTGTCTTCTTTTTCTAGCGAAACTTCACCTATAGAATTTAGACTCTATCTATATGGAAAAGAAACTAGCCCTAATGCAGGGTCAGCCACATACATTAGTAACCTAAGCTTATCTGGAAATGTAGTCCCAGAACCAACAGCCCTAACCCTTCTAGGTCTCGGTTCGCTTGCCTGCCTCACGCGTAGAAAACGATAAAAGAAGGACAGTCAAAGCCGAGACTACCTCAATTTTATATCTTTATTGAGCTTCCTTGCTACTAGGAAGCTCATTAGTACAATTCTAGCTCTTCTGACAAAGCTCGTACTTCTCTAATAATGCGCTTTTTGGTTCGTTTTTTAAGTGTATATACTGAATTGAGTGGAAGACTGAGTAAATCAGCAATCTCAGGAGCTGCTTTACCTTCAAGAGAGAGTTTAAACACCTTCAATCCCCCCCCCGTATATGATTCTTCAATCCTCTCACATGCCAGATTAACAAGATAGTTTTGCCACTCAGATACCACCCAAGAATCGATATCATCGTTAGTACCTTCATCCATTATATTACATTCAACCTTGTACTACTCGGACAAGCGCACTGTAGAGTTGATCTTTTTAAAATAGTTAATGTCAACATTTCTTACAATCGTTTTAAGACAAGAACGAAACAGTACTTTATTTTGATCATCAATTGTAAGCCTCCCAGTAA
>CAYUKP010000173.1:0-4479 GCA_964445335.1 uncultured Verrucomicrobiales bacterium | reverse complement strand
GAAATCCCATTTAAATGGAATAAGGCTAAATTTCTCGACATTTTTTGAGAAGCTAGCAACATATCTGAATGTCAGATGCGATTACTCTAGGGAATAGATCTAAAGTGGGAAAAATTGAAGAGGCTGAAGTCTTCGCTCCGAAGTATGATGCGAACGGGCTTATAGTAGCAGTAGCGGTGGATTACCAAACGAGAGAGCCTCTTATGTTAGCCTATATGAATGAAGAGTCATTAAAGCTTACGTTAGAGAAGCAAGAAGCGGTGTACTATTCACGAAGTCGACAAGAGATTTGGCACAAGGGGGCGACTTCTGGGCATGTGCAAAAAATCAAAAGTATCAAGACTGACTGTGATCAAGACGCTCTGATATTAGAAGTAGAGCAATTGGGGGCTGGAGCCTGCCATACGGGCAGAGCGTCTTGTTTTTATCGTAGTGTAGAGGTCAAAGATGGTCTAGCTGTTACTACAGTCACTAATGTAGAGCAGACTTTTGACCCTGATGCTGTATACGGTAAGAAGGCTTAAGCCCCTTGCGTAGCTTCTAAAGCGTGTTTTTTCATTTCATTTGCCATCAGGTTGAGAGCGTTCGCACGAGTTGGTGCGAGATGTTCCTTAAGACCTGTTTGGGCAATGAAAGACATGTCCGCAGTGAGGACATTTTCTGGTGTTTCACCGTCTAGTATTCGCACAAAAAGTGCAATCATACCTTTAGTAATAAGCGAGTCCGAATCCGCAGTGAAGCGCATTATGCCGTCTTCTTGTTCGGATTGTAGCCATACCTGAGACTGACACCCCTTGATTGCTCGATCTGATGTTTTGTAGCAATCATCCATGGGTGCAAGCTTCTTACCCATCGAAATGACGTATTCATATCGCTCTTGCCAATCATGAAAGAAGGAAAGCTCCTCTAACAACTCACTTGTTTTCTCAGCTATAGACATTGTAATAGACGCTCTAAAACTCGAATGATGGAAGGTCAAATGCTTTTCTTGCTTAGTGTTTTATAAAGTTTATCGAAATGACATAAAGGAAAATAATCTTCTTACCATTAAACAAAGCGACCGCTGAAATGATTAATTTCAACGGTCATAAATGGTCGGGGAGACAGGATTCGAACCTGCGACATCTGGTACCCAAAACCAGCGCTCTACCAAGCTGAGCTACTCTCCGTCGACGAGAGATTATCTATCACATTTATTTAAGGTTGGCAAGAGGTAAATTAAACTTTTTTGAATTAAGGGGTGTGTATTGACATGAGAGGGGGTTTTCCGCATGTTACAGATCAAATGTCACAGCAGGTATTCATATATGATACAACCCTACGCGATGGGACGCAAGGTGAAGGGTTTTTTCTCTCAGGCTTAGATAAGTTACGGTTAGCTAAACGTTTAGATGAGTTTGGCGTGCATTACATTGAGGGGGGATGGCCAGGTTCTAATCCGAAAGATATCGAGTTTTTTCAAGAGGCTAAAAAAGTGTCTTGGAAAAATTCGAAAATTGTCGCCTTTGGTTCGACTCGGAGAGTAGGGATTAAGGTAGCAGATGACCCTCAGGTTGCCTTACTTATAGAAGCGGAAACCCCTGCTATTACGATTTATGGTAAAACATGGGATCTCCACGTATCAGAGGTTCTCAGGACAACTGTAGAAGAAAACCAGGCTATGATATATGATACGGTGCATTATCTAAAAAGCGCAGGCCGTGAGGTCTTCTTTGATGCTGAACACTTCTTTGATGGGTATAAGGCGTCTCCGGAGCATGCTCTAGATTGTATCAAAAAAGCTGCGGATGCAGGAGCTGATGGCATTATTCTGTGTGATACCAATGGAGGAACCTTACCGTATGAAGTGTCAGAAATATGTCAGGTGGTGAAGAGGCATTTGGGGCAGACGCCATTTGGTATCCATACACATAATGATTGCGAGTTAGCGGTAGCAAACGCTGTGGCTGCTGTTCAGGCTGGGGGGACACAGGTGCAAGGAACAATTAATGGCTACGGCGAACGAACGGGAAATTGTAATTTGACCTCAGTGATCCCGATCTTACAGCTCAAACTGAATAGACCTGTTGTGCCAGACCTAACACAGTTACGTAATCTTTCGTACTTTGTGGATGACTTGTCTAACAACCCGCAATTTCCAAGAGCGCCTTTTGTGGGAGCGACTGCTTTCTCTCATAAAGGTGGGACACACGTGAATGCGGTCAAGAAGCTGGCAGCGAGTTATGAGCATATTGCACCTGCACTTGTCGGGAATCAGCAACAAATATTGGTGAGTGAATTAGCTGGCCAAGACAATATTCTCATCGCAGCAGAGAAGCTAAATCTTCCTTTGAAGAAAGGTTCTCCTGAGGCAAAAGCTGTTTTACAAAAAGTTAAACAACGTGAAAATGAGGGGTATTCTTACGAGGCAGCGAATGGATCCTTAGAGCTATTGATCAAGCAAGAGATTGGTTTGTATCAAAAGCCTTGGGAGGTGAAGGAATATCACTGTAGTTATCGTGAATCTTTTGAAATGAGTCGACCTGTTTGCGAGGCTACGGTGAAATTACTACTAGATGGAAATCCTGCTTATACAGTAGAGGAAGGCTCAGGGGTGGTAAATGCTTTAGATAAAGCTTTAAGGAAAGCGTTACGAGAGTCTTACCCAGCCATTTCAAATATCTCCCTGATAGATTATAAGGTTCGAATCATTGAGGCAGAGGGCGCTACGGCTTCAAAGACACGCGTGTTAATCGTTCATACAGATGGTGAAAGGAGTTGGGGAACTGTTGGTGTTTCAGACAGTATTGTCGAGGCCAGTTGGATCGCGTTGTGCGAAGGGCTGAGCCTCTTTATACAGCGTAATGCTTAATAGGTTTCTACCGTAGATTGAGGGCGTTGTTCTTCATCTATTTCTTCTCCGATTACATCCTTTCGTAACGTGGCGATGTCTTCGAGATTTTTATCCCAAGCACTTTGGCTGAATTGTAAAGGGTTTGGGACACGTTTGCGCTGGGCATTGACACGCTTGAGAGCTTGATCGGTGATGAGGTAATCGACCTCTTGGAGGGCACGGTGTGCGATCGTAGCACTTTCTGTTTGGTGGCAGATTAGAGCCATGTCATTACCAGCTTCGATGGCCAGCTTTACATCAGGCCCTCTGCCATAGTTGTTGACGATTGCACCCATATCTAAATCGTCGGTAATGCCAATCCCTTTGAACCCGATCTGATCACGTAACACTCCTTGAATTATTTTTTTAGATAGGGTGGCAGGGAACTCTGGATCGATTTGAGGAAAGGACACATGAGCTGTCATGATTGCGTTCATTTCTGGCAAAAGGCTCATGTAGGGGATGAGGTCGGCCTTTCTCAATTCTTCTAGAGAGACGTTTACACTTGGTAGATCGTGATGAGGATCTGAGGTTGCAAGACCGCATGAGGGGAAATGCTTCCCGCAGGTTAAGAGCTTGTTATAGCGCATTCTACGGTTTGTTAAGCCAGCTTTGTCTAATACTTCATTAGCGGTTGTTCCGTAACAGCGGTCGCGTAGCGCATTGTCTACACCAAGGGATTCGTGGTGATCTAGATCGAGCACTGGCGCGAAATTCATATTGATGCCCAAAAGCTGTAAATGAGTTGAGATGAGGTCAGCACAATGGCCAATTTGATGCATGGTTGCGTTTTTACGCATTTGAGCAGCTGAAGGAGGGGCTGCTCCGAGATGTTGAGTCCGCCAGACTCTCCCCCCCTCATTATCAATAGCAATAAGAGGAGTGTCATAGGTGAGGGCGCGTAAATCATCAGTTAGCTTTCTCGTCTGAGCAGCTGTTTCAATATTTCGCGTGAATAGAATGTACCCTCCAGGTTGGATTTCCTTAAATAAGCGTGCTTCTTCAGGAGTGAGCTCAGTCCCCTTGACTCCTAAAAACAATAAATTACCTAGCATATTGTAGAGTGAATACTCTACCTAAAACGTTGATGCAAAAATAAAAAAGATGCATAAGGTCGAAATGCTGTTATAGAAATGGAGATATGAAGACATCTAGCTTATTACTTATTTCTCTCCTTTCTACCGTGAATCTTTTTGCTCACTGTCAGGTTCCCTGTGGGATCTATGATGATACGGCACGTATTTCATCTATGAAGGAAGATGCCCAGACCATTACGAAAGCGGTTAAACAAATACAAGAGCTCGCAGGGAAGCAAGAAGCACAATCGATTAATCAATCTGTAAGATGGGTTTCAAACAAAGAAACACATGCAGAGCATATCATTCAAACCATTTCTTCTTACTTCCTGACTCAGCGCGTTAAGCCGAGCCAAGCAGACTATCAAGAAAGGCTCAAAGCGCATCACAAAGTTATTTTAGCTGCGATGGCTGTGAAGCAAAAGGCGAGTGAGGAACCAGTAAAGGCATTAAACGAAGCTCTTAGTGCGTTAGAAGCGTATTATAAGCCGAACGAAAAAGAATAAATCTTTTCCCTCGCATAGATTGTAT
>CAYUKP010000172.1:0-4484 GCA_964445335.1 uncultured Verrucomicrobiales bacterium | reverse complement strand
TCGAAAGACACCCTTCAGGCTGGGCAACGCGTAAAAACCACCCTCAAAGACGGAAGCTTCTACTCTACTGTAGATTAGGAAGGTTCACATAATCTGATATTGACTGTGGTAGTTTCACAAACCCATAGTCTACCTATTATGGATTCTAGAGAAGAACTTAGAGCCTTGTTATTAAAGAACTCTGTTAAGAGAGGAGACTTCACGCTCGCATCAGGTAAGAAAAGCGACCTCTATGTCGACTGTCGCACGACGACCATCCATGCCAAAGGTGCACTTCTCATCGGAGAACTCTGCTACCAGTTAGTCCAGGAAACAAATCGTCAATTAAACGTGCAACCTGACTCTATCGGAGGAATGACACTAGGTGCAGACCCTATCACGCTCGCAACAGCGATGGAGTCCGCGCGTCAATCAGAAGAGAACAGCCTCAGACCCTTTGTCGTCAGAAAGGAGCCTAAGAAATACGGCATGGGTAGCCAGATTGAAGGAAACTTCAAGGAAGGTGACCAAGTCATTGTTATCGAAGATACCGCCACTACTGGAGGCTCCGCGCTTAAAGCAATTGCGGCTATCGAAGCTTCAGGAGGTAAGGTGGCCTATGTAGTCGTTCTTGTCGACCGGGAAGAAGGTGGTTTACAAAACATTGAAGCCGCAGGTTACCCAGTACGTAGCCTCTATACCAGAACGCAACTATTTGCTGAGTAGATCAGAAAAACCGCAAAAGAGCTTAGACTTCTCAGGTGGAAGAGCTGGGATCTCCTCCGAAGAATTGAGATAAAACTCGCAGATTTTAAAAAAGTCTTCTTGGGTCTTCGCTCGCCTCACTTTGTATTCAAACTCTTCATCAATTCCCTGAGTAATGTAGTTCATATAGCGCTTCATCTTCTGTACATGTTTTGTGGGATCAAATCCCCCTTGGTGTGCAGTAGCTGTATGACTCCATAGTAACTCAATATACTCTAAGAGGTCTCGATACCTCGGCTTCTGATGCGACTCCCCCATGAAGGCCGCTCTTAATTGGGAAAAAATCCAAGGGTTTCGAATCGCCCCTCTTCCGACCATCAAACCAGCAGCGGAACTTTCCTTAAGGTAGGCTAATCCTGTCTGGACATCTACCACATTTCCATTCGCATAAACAGGGCATGACAAGGTCTCGACAGCCAACTTCACTTCATCGCAATGCACAGGTGTTTGATAGCGTTCTAAAACCGTGCGCCCATGTATCGCCAACGAGTCAATCTCATGCTTTGCAAAGATTTCTAACAACGCCTCAAATTCAGATTCATGCGTATACCCAACACGGGTTTTAACCGTAAACTCATAAGGAGAAGGTATAGCGTCTCGCAATGCTCCAAGAATCTGGTCAACCTTAGCTAAGTTACGCAACAGTCCGCCTCCCGCATCTTTACGACAGACTATCGGTGCCGGACATCCTAAGTTTAAATCCACCCCCTTAACAGGGTGCTTAATCAACTCCTTTGCAGACCTAACCAATTCTGGAATATCTTGCCCAATCATCTGGGCGTAAATCGGACGCCCTGTCGGGTTCTCATCAATAGAACGTAAGATATATGGCTCTAAGTTTGAATGACAATGCACTCTGAAATATTCCGTGACAAAGGCATCTGGCCCTCCAAAATGAGAAATCACCGAGAGAAACGGATAATCAGTGATACGCTGCATCGGAGCTAAAATCAAACGAGGAGGTTTAGAGAACATAGCAGAGATATTTTTATTCAGGTTGTCATACCAAAATCACGCCAAATATGATGTAATAGAGGTATGAATAACGAAGAAAATAAGAATAAAAAGGTTTCTGAAGCCTTTTTAAAAGGAGCGCAAGACGCAACTCAAGTAACCAAGCGCTATTCCCCAAAGGTCAAGACAGAGGTAGACTCCGTCTTACGAGAATTGGCCTACGTCACAGGTTACATCCCAGGGCTTATCAACGGCCTACTAAACGAATTCATTACTGATGATGTCCGCTCGTCTCTCAAAAAAGGCGTCTGTAAGGGAGCCGACAAGGCTAAGGAGGCCGCTACAAAATTAAGAGATAAACGCGACTCTCCCCCCAAGGCCTAAGCCTGACGTATCTCCAAAATTGCCTGCTTCATATCAGAAGCCTTGAAGGTCGATGACCCCGCAACGATCACATTTGCACCCGCCTCATATGCCAAGGGAGCAGTTTGCTGAGTTAACCCTCCATCGACCTCTATATGAAACTCTAATCCTTGAGCTTCGCGGTAACGCTTGGCCTCTTCAATCTTAGGAAGAACTTCAGTCATAAAAGCCTGCCCTCCAAACCCTGGAACAACTGTCATACAAAGCAACAAATCGATTTGATCAAGGTAAGGTATTACATCCTCTAGAGGAGTCGCTGGATTAAGAGCCAATCCCGCCTTACACCCCTTCTCTCGAATGCGCTTCAGGGTCTCAGCCACATCGTGATCAGCTTCAATATGTACAGTTATCAAATCCGCTCCAGCCTTTACAAAGCGATCCAAATAATGATCTGGTCGTGAAATCATAAGGTGCACATCCAAATACATATCATTCGTCTCATGGATTGCATGAATTACAGCAGGTCCAAAGGATATGTTATCCACAAAGTGCCCATCCATCACATCCAAGTGTAACCAGTCTGCACCAGCGTGAATTGATCGACTCACTTCTTTCTCAATGCAGGAAAAGTCCGCTGCCAAAAGCGAAGGCGCAATCACTCGATCTTTATAGGTTCTTTCAATCATGGATGGTTGAGCCAAACCAAAAATGAGAATCTGCGCAAAGAAAAAAGCAGGCCACCACTGGCCTGCTTCATCTAAATCATGAACGGATTCAATCGTATTAGAAATGTATCGCGTGACCGTTCGCATCTAAGGTCGCCTCATGGATCGCCTCAGCCAAGGTCGGGTGTGCGTGAATCGTGCCGTGTAAATCCTCCTCACAAAGCTCTGCTTCTAACGCAAGCCCCATTTCAGCAATAAGCTCCGTCGCATTATCACCAATGATATGTGCTCCGAGGAGCTCTCCGTGTTCCTTACCATAGATAAGCTTAACAAACCCTTCAGTATCCGCAGCCGCCTGAGCCTTACCAATCGCCTGGAATGGGAATTTACCAACCTTATAGTCGATACCTTCAGCCTTCAGGGCTCTCTCTGTCTTACCAACTGAAGCCACTTGTGGATGACAGTAGGTGCAACCAGGGAAGTTACCAACCTGACGAGGCTTATGCCCTTCGATGAAAAGACCCTCTACGCACTGAGTCCCTTCAAAGGAGCCTGTATGTGCCAACCATGGTGGACCAGAAATATCACCAACTGCATAAACATTTGGAATGCTTGTCTGATACGTATCATCAATCTTAATGAATCCTTTCTCATCTAACTCAGGTGTTACGCCACCAGGTAATACTGGAGCAACACCAATCGCAACAAGACATGTATCAGCGGTTAACACTGAAGAATTTCCTTTTGCGTCCTCGACCGTGATTTCTACACTATCGGCTGTTGCTTTAAAATCTGTAGACTTTGTTCCGACCAAACACTTGATTCCTTGCTTCTTAAAGGACTTCGTGAGCTCTTTACCTACTTCATCATCCTCCACAGGGAGTAACTGATCTTGCATCTCTACGATCGTTACCTTTGTGCCGAATGCGTTATAAATGTAAGCAAACTCTACTCCGATCGCACCCGCACCGATGATGATCATCTCTTTAGGTTGCTTCTCTAGGATCATCGCCTCTTTAGAAGAAATAACAGACGTTCCGTTGAATGGTAATGGAGGAAGCTCTCTAGACTTACAACCTGTGGCAATGATTACCTTACTCGTTGTGAGAGTCTCTTTAGCGCCACCTGCGTCTACCTCTACGGTGTTGCCATCGATGATCGAACCAAAACCTTTTTTATAATCAATTTTGTTTTTCTTGAAGAGGAACTCAATCCCCTTAGCAAGACCGCCTGATACGTCACGAGATCTTTTGATCGTCTTGCTCCAGTCAAACGAGAGATTATCGAAGCTTAAGCCAAACATATCCGCTTTCTTCGTAAGAGTCTGATAAAGCTCCGCGTTTTTAAGAAGAGCCTTTGTTGGAATACAACCCCAATTTAAGCATGTGCCACCTGCAGCTTCTTTCTCCACAACGGCAACTTTCTTTCCGAGTTGGCCTGCACGGATTGCTGCAACATAACCTGCAGGGCCTCCACCAATTACTACTAAATCATAAGACATGTTTCTAATTTTAAGGTCGAAAGACCCTGTCTTTCATCACCTCATTTGTCAACTGTAGATCACAAATAATCTCAATCGTTGTTTACGTTTTCTAGCACTCTTTCCACCCTCTCCTTTGTCTCAAACGAGCACATCAAACTTTTCTTAAGAAAAAAGCTTGCGCCTCGCCATCTTTTGAGCATATAAGCATCAGCACCGGAGAATTAGCTCAGTTGGTAGAGCAACTGGTTTACACCCAGTAGGTCGGCGGTTCAAGC
>CAYUKP010000171.1:0-4546 GCA_964445335.1 uncultured Verrucomicrobiales bacterium | reverse complement strand
TCTTTGCTATTTCAAGTATCGGAGACTCACTTCCCACCTCGACCTTTCAACTCGGACTAGATGACATCTACTGGTCTGACGGCAATGAAACATCAACCTTAAACACTCCTAAGTCAGGAACCTTTGGTGTCTATTCAGAAGAGAGCGATCTAAATGATAAAGTCTTCATAGGCGTCGATGCAGACATCTATGTATGGGAAGACACACTTCAATCTAGCTCTACGCCAGCCTTTAAAGGGAGTTATGTTTTAGCCTTTGAACCTACGCAATCCAATCATTGGTTTGGCACCGGAATCGCCTCAACCACAGGGCTTGATATGACGAATTATGTAGAAAGTGGCACCCTAGAGTTTAAAGTAAAAGTTCCTGAAGACCTTGGGTTTAGAGTAGGGATTTTTGACAAATCTTCTAGTGAATCCTGGATAGAGTTTCCCGCCAACACGTCAAAATATGGCCTCACTCGAAATGGTGAGTGGAGCTCGATCTCAATCCCTATTTCAGATTTCTCAAATGATCTCGACTTCACTAATATACACTATCTCTTCACCCTCTCCAGCCTTGATAGCGACCTCCCAACTTCTTCATTCACTCTGGGCATCGACGAAATTCTATGGAGACAGGAGCCTCGTAAGCGCTCCTATGCAACATGGATTGGAGATCATCCTCTCCTCACAAATACTGCAGTAACAGATGATGAAGACCATGATGGCATCCCTAACATTTTGGAATACGCCCTCGGATGTAGTCCACATGAGAGCAATAGCCCAAAAGACTATGAACCAACCTTTGATAAAGCTTCTCGCTCCCTAACTTTTTCACGGAGTATCGAGGCCATAACCGACACGACTCAATCAGTTGAATATAGCACCGACCTACAGAACTGGTCTACTATTGACCTCAAAGACTCCAGCACATATACGCAAGTTTCCACCACCGACACCATGGAAACCCTCTCGGTATCTCTCCCTGAAACGCTCACAAACGAAACATCGGCATTCTGGAGGATCAGTGCTAGCCTAACAGAGTAATACCCTGTAACAAGATCAAGGTGGACAAGTTCTCATCAACTACTACTCCACCTTAAAGTCAAAATATGTTTCAGGATATGGCTCGTTTTTTAGGCTAAAGTGCCACCACTCCTGATCATAGCGTTGAAAGCCATACTTTTCCATTACCAGTTGCAACAACATCCGGTTTGCTCGTTGCTGGCTGGTAAGCTTGTCATAACTAGGCCAAGACCTCTTCCCAAAGAAATCATACGCCCCCCCCATATCAAGCTCCTTATTCTCTGAGACAGAAACTAAGGTTAAATCCACTGCACTCCCCCTTGTATGACCAGATCGCTTGGCGATATACTCCTGTTCAAACAACTGTTTCTTCTCCAAATCTGGATAATAGTCGGCTTTCATCTTGAGGTCTTTTTCATCATGAGACCAACGCACAAAGTGGTCAACAGCCTGCTGTGGGCGATACGCATCATAGACCTTTAGGCTCAAACCAAACCTCTCCACATCCTTTTGCACCAAAGCCAATGCCTTTGTGGCTTCTGTACTCAAAATGCACTTTGGCGCTACATACCCATCAATACGCTGTCCCACAAAATTATTTGCATGATAATAGCGCATATCTAAAATAATGGAGGGTATCAGCTCTTTAACATAAGAAAAACCCTTCGGTAAACGTGTTTTTAATACAGGATCTGCCTGTAAAACGGTCACATTACTTACCAATATATAAAATAAAATGTAACAAAAAAATCGCATATCTCAGCCCAAAGCGAACGTATCTAATAGCCAAAATCAAGCCTAAACACCTTCTTTAAAAAGCGAAATTTTTTATCCAATTACAATGACTGGGAGTGGGAAACGCTATTATTGGAAACTAAGCAACCTCTCTTATAGAGAACTTGAGAAAGACTCTGCCTTCCCAGTTCAATTGATTTAGCATTATAAAGTTCATAAAACACTGGGCCTCTCACCAGCGACCCAGTCTATTTAGGCCTCTAATTACCTCTCTAGTATCTCTACTTCATATCCATCAGGAT
The DNA here is from genome assembly GCA_964445335.1 of uncultured Verrucomicrobiales bacterium. GTDB lineage: Bacteria > Verrucomicrobiota > Verrucomicrobiia > Verrucomicrobiales > Akkermansiaceae > WTJZ01. The sequence continues at coordinate 2,502 of CAYUKP010000171.1, read as the reverse complement.
CTGTAACAAAAGCCATTTTCTTACCACCAGAGGTAAATTTTTCTCTCCACTGACTTGGCCAAATCTCGACTCCTTGGGATTCAAGCGCTCCACAATATTCTATAATATCTTCTACTCCTACGGCAGTATGCATAAGATCCTCAGGAACATCTACTTTATACTCAGGGGAATAGCAAAGCTCTAGAAAGTGATCATTTCCAGAAAGCACTAAAAAAGCCAACTTATTGCCTGCCGGTGAATCCTTTCTTTCAGACAATTCAAACCCCAACAATTCATAAAAAGCGATGGTTCGTTCTAAATCGGCAACTCTGATACGAGTGTGTAAAAACTTAATCATAGATACATTCTACTGAAGACCTTTGTCATTTACCTCGCAACAATAATCTCTTATATCCCTTAACCTTTCTCTTTATGAACCTCTCAGAACAAGACCTTCTCGAATTTTCTCGCGAAAAATTGGCTCAAATCAATGAGCCTAAAGTCGCATCCCTTGTTTCAGTGGTCTGGAACCCTAGAATGCGATCTTCTGCGGGGCGAGCCAAATTACAACTTTACCTCATCGAGATAAACCCTAAACTTGAGAAGTTTGGGGCGTCGGAAGTCTGGACAACCGTACTACATGAACTCGCCCATCTAGTAGCTTGGCATCGACATGCCCACCGAGGACATGGAAAACCTTGGCGCGAAGCCTGTATAGATCTTGGAATCCCGAATGAATCCGTCACACACGCCCTACCACTCCCTACACGAAAACAACGAAAATTCTGGAAATACACCTGCCTTCATTGTGCTATCTCATTCGAGCGCACAAGAAGAGCCAAAGTCCGCTCGGCTTGTGCGAAGTGTTGCAAAAAATACAACAATGGCAAATATAGTAATAAGTTCCTTCTCCAAGAGTTTCGCCTTGTTAACGACACAAAATAAGCTCATCTTATGAACAAATAACCCCTAAGTGTCATTATTAATAAATCCTTCAGTTCAACCTTAGCCTTGAGGTATCTCAATCCTTTGAGAAACTTCTTTTCTATCATTTCTGGGGCAGCTCTTCTCGGAGTGGCTCTTGGTGTTGCCATCCTATTAGTCATTATTTCCGTAATGAATGGGTTTGAGATCGAAGTCAAAAAGCGACTTTTAGCGTTTTCACCTCATATCACCTTAAAATATGCTCCCAATGGTCCCTATGACCCTATTATCAATTGGAGTCAAGAAGCAGAAAATATAAAGAAAAACCCTGCCATTTTAGACATTATCGGCACCATCGATGATAATGCCATTATTGAGCACAAAGAAAACCAACTTCCCATAAGCTACCGAGGGATTGATACAACTGATCAAAAGCAAATCGCTAATCTCGACAAACTCGTCATCAAGGATTATGAACCCTTCGGTTCAGCTGATATGGGTTTAGAGGCTAAGGGGGTCATTCTTGAGTCCAAGGCCAATCAATTCGGCATTGAAGTAGGCGACACAATCCAACTTTATTCCACGAGAAACTTCGATGATGTGTTTGATGCCTACAAGCGCACCGAACGAGATCGCGCAAGTGTGGAGTTTAAGGCTGACATTGAAAAGGCTCTCGACATCCTTAAGACAAAAAGGATTAAGAATAAAGCCTCTGAGACCTTTCACTACGATGATCTCAACCTTGTCTTTGACCTGCTCCTCAACATTACAAACTCCGACATTCGTGAAACGGAAAAAGCCACTTTAAATGAAGCTCTTAACATCTTAGACGCCGGTAAGGTTAAAGGCTCTAATAAGGAATTTAGACAGATCGCTAAAGGCGCAACAGAACATCTAGAAAGCCTCTTACTCGTACACTTACCTAGAGTAGATATTACGACTGACGACAATGCTGAATTAAAAAAACTTAAATCTATTGTTCTTCCCAAAGACATCAAGATCGTTGGCATCTACCGTATTTCACAACAAGTTGTTGCGCCAGATATTTTCATCCCTCTCCCGATTGCCCAAGAGCTTTCTGGCCTAGATGAGGGAGTCCACGCCTTATCGATTCGGATTGATGATGTAGACAAAGCTGAGGCGATCGCTCAAGACCTAACAGAACAACTTCCTTACGGATGGTATCCAAGTAGCTGGATGAGCCGATACAAAGAATTCTTCGAACTCATTGCTTTAGAGAAAAGCATGATGAGCATGGTTCTCTCAGTCGTAGCCGCTGGTTCAGCATTCCTCATCATGATAGTTATGTTTCTTACGGCTCTCCAAAAACGTAAAGAAATTGGCGTTATGCTTGCCATAGGAGCCTCCCCTTTACAAATTTGTGGAATTTTCTTTATTCAGGGAATTATCATTGGAATCTTCGGCGTAGCCTTAGGGATTGTTCTTGGATTAACCATTCTACATTTCAGAGCGGACATCCAAATGCTCTTCCTGAAGCAAGGGGTCGACATATTCCCCGCAAGCTTTCAGGGAATGGATAGCCTACCTGCAGACACTCCACCTCAACTCATTATTAATATTAGTATCATGGCTCTCGCA
>CAYUKP010000170.1:0-4566 GCA_964445335.1 uncultured Verrucomicrobiales bacterium | reverse complement strand
TTTTTTATCACAAGACGGGTATTCTCTCCTTGCACCTCTTGTGGAAAGCTCTTTATGCTTTGAGTATATACAATAGAGTTCTATGAAGATTGCGATAGATGCGATGGGTGGTGATGATGCGCCTCAGGTAGTGGTGGAGGGGGCTAAGACAGCCTTGCTAGAGTTTTCTGAGATAGAGTTATTATACCTTGTGGGGGATAAGGCACAGATTCAGCCTTTAGTGGATCAGTATCAATTACCTGTTGATCGAATAGAGATTGTTCATACAGATGAAGTGGTAGAGATGCATGAAAGTGGCGCTAAAATGTTGCGAAAGAAGAAGAATTCTTCGATCAGTTTGGCGACGGATTTGGTCAAAAAAGGTCAGGCGTCAGCTGTTATAGGAGCAGGGAATACGGGCGCCGCTGTGGCGAATGCGACTATTAAGCTTCGAACCTTGGAGGGTGTTTCAAAAGCAGCGATTGCGTCATGTATCCCTAATCAATATGGCTCGTGTATGTTGATGGATGCAGGGGCTAATCCTGATCCTAAACCTGAAAATATTGTGGAGAGTGGTTTCATGGGGGCGATTTATGCGGCCAGTACTTGCGATCTCAGTTCTAAGCCTAAGATTGGTATTATGTCGAATGGTGAAGAAGAAGAGAAAGGGACTGCCTTTACGAAAGAAGCGCATGCGTTGATGAAGAAAGTGGTGGATTCAGGACAAGAACTACCTTTTGAGTATGTTGGTTATGTAGAAGGGCGTGATCTTTTTTTAGCGGATTTACAGGTTTGTTTGACGGATGGCTTCACTGGGAATGTGATGTTGAAGACCGCTGAGGGATTGGCTAAGGGGATGAGTGGCTGGATCAAGGAAGAGTATAAGAAGAGTCCCTTTAGGATGTTGGCTGGACTGTTGTCAAAAGGCGTTTTTGCTTCAGTGAAGGAGCGCACGAGTCATGAGCGTGTAGGTGGGTCGCTCCTCTTAGGTGTGAAGGGAATCTGTGTGATAGCTCATGGATCGTCTTCAGCATTTGCTATTCACAATGCGATTGGGTTAGGTGTTCGTTCAGTTAGTAAGGAGATTAACCCTCAGATTGTCTCGGCGATGAAAACTTTGCATTCTCTCTCTGAGGCATGAGTTTACGCAACACCTTTCTCATCGTGTGGAAGGCTACAGTCATTAGTCTGATCTGCTCGATGGGCTATAGTGATGAGGTCTCCATATTAAAGTGTGAGATTTTAGAGGAGGTTTCGCGAGCAAAGAAAGGGTATACACAGGGGTTCTACATAGAAGACGGGGTTCTCTATGAATCTACCGGAGGATACGGAAGCTCCTTGATACGAAGTATGGATCTGAAGACGCAACAGGTGAAAGTCAGTAAACCGTTACCTAATCATTTGTTCGCGGAAGGGTTAGCTCCCTATGGCGAAGACGCTATGATACAGCTGACTTGGAAGGCTGGATTAGGGATTATCTATGATCGTGAGTCGATTAATGTGAGAAAAGTCTTTAAATATTCAACTGAAGGTTGGGGGATCGCAACAAAAGGGACTAAAGTCGTGATGTCAGACGGTTCAGACTCTTTGACCTTTCTTGACCCTCAAACTCTCACTCCTGTCCGTCAACTTAAGGTCACCCTTGAAGGGCAGCCTGTAGAACGGCTGAATGAGTTGGAATGGGTTGAGGATACAATTTGGGCAAATGTTTGGATGACAGATATGATCGTTGGAATTTCTCCTGAGACAGGAAAGGTGCTTGCGAAAGTGGACTGTGCCAACCTGCTTGAGGGGAAGAGGCCCCGAGATCGTAATGCGGTTTTGAATGGGATTGCGTATGATACTGAAGAGAAGGTCTTTTGGTTAACTGGTAAGCGATGGCCTACGATGTATAAGGTGCGGTTTCAGTCGATCGATTCTAAGGAAGAGTGAAAGATTTCTAAATTAGTGTTTGCCAATTTTAATTTTAGGATGCTAACTAACCATTAATTCACTAAAGACTTATGTCAGATAAAAGCGTATTAGAAAAAGTAACAGATATTGTAGTAGAGCAATTAGGTGTAAATGCAGATCAAGTAAAACCTGAAGCTAAGCTTGTAGAGGATCTAGGAGCTGATTCTCTAGACGCTGTTGAGCTTGTTATGGCGATTGAAGAGGAGTTCAGCCTTGAAGTTCCTGACGAAGAAGCTGAGAAGTTACAGTCTATCCAAGACATTCTTTCTTACATTGAGAAAGCTGCTTAAGTCCTTCAGGGATTGCAGTAGAAAGAATAAGAGCTCAAATGAGCTCTTTTTTTTAGACTTTTTTAAAAACACCTTTATGTTGTCATTGCTTTGAATTCTGAATTAGATCCTGATGCGTTTGAATACGCTTATGAGTCCACGGAGATTGTTAGAGCTCCTGCTCGGTTTATTGATACCTTTGGATTGACGAAGTTTGAGTTTCTTATGGTCACAGAACTTATGGATGCCACAGGGCAGGTGCGAGTGAGGTCTGGTATTGTAGAGGCTCAGAAACCACAGATTATTAAACCTGCGAGTTATAGTGAATTAGCCTTCGATGGGTTTACTCCCGAAGCTCAGAAAGAGGCGCAAAAGATGTTGGAGTGGTTGAGAGAAAAGGGGCATGACTTAGCCTTCCTCCGTTATGGCTTTGAGTTTAAAAAGCGTGAGACAAAGGAGGAGGTTGTGCATGAGCCTTTGGAAATGGTCTTAGGCAAGTTGAAAGACGAAGCTGATCAGGCGAACAATCCGTCACTAGCGATCTTAAATGGGGTTGATGACAGTTGGGAGGTTGGCTTATTTAAGTTTACGCTAGAGATGATTGAACGTTCAAAGGGGGTGAACATGATAGATTACAAACGCAAGGGCTTGCTCTAACGTAATTGAAACTTGGCTGCCGAGATCATATATAGGCTAGCCGTTTCTGACCTTAGAACAAGGCTTCCTAAGGTCACAGGAGTAAAGCCTAGCTCGAAAGCGTGCTTTAGCTCAGCGTCTGTGAAGTCGCCTTCGGGGCCGACTAAAATCCCTACATCGGAGGGAGGAGGAGATGCTGTAAGCGCCTCTTTTAACTTACGCGCTTCCTTACGTAAGGCTCCCACGACCTTTAACTCCAGAGGGCATGTTGTTAGGGTATGAAAGTGGACTGGTTCGTGGATGACGGGAAGCCATGTTTGGCGACACTGTTTACAAGCTTCGAGAGCGATACGACGCCACTTTTCAGTCTTTTTCTTTAGGTCGCCACTGACGGCAACCGTGTGGTCGGTGATTATTGGGTGAATTTCGTTCACCCCTAATTCAACGGCTTTTTGAATAATGAGATCCATATTTTTCCCTTTTGGGATCGCTTGATAGAGGTGAATGAGAGGAGTTGGCTGGGGAGTAAAGTGCTCTTCGCGGACATGGAACGAAAGTTGCTTATTTGAGATGTCAGAGACTTCTCCGATCATATGGGATCCTTCTCCATTGAAGAGTTCAATGTTAGCTCCCACTTTTAAACGCATGACTTTGAGTGCGTGATGCGCCTCTTCTCCGGTAAGGAAGCGGTTTCTCCATAATTCTTTAGGAATGTAAAATCTAGCAGGCATCGGGTCTTTGTTTGTTAATAATTACTAATATGACGGGTTGAATTTTTATTTTTTACTTGTCAGGTTTTTTTATTTATGAATTATGCGATAATATGAAGGCTTATATATTAGAGGCTGTTAAGAAAGGCGTAGTGGCGGCCAAACAGAATCTCTGGCCCGGTGTTATCTTACAAGTCATAGCGCTTGGATTAATTGTGAGTTATTATAATTTAGAAGTTGTAAAGCAATCCTTAGATAAGATTGGAGGATTGAGTAAGGAATGGAGTCCTTGGTTTCCGATGGTTACAACAACTATCTTTGGAGGGGTGATACCTTTGATTATTGGAGGGATTCAGGCAAGGCGTGCTAACAAACCTTCCAAAACATGGGTTTATATTGGGTTTACTCTAATGATGTGGGCCTTTAATGGGTATATGTCAGATTGGTTCTACGGATTTCAGGCAAAGTTGTTTGGGGAGGAGCTAAGTGTCCTAACAATCGCTCTGAAGGTTATGGTAGATCAGTTTCTCTGGGTTCCTCTCTATTTTGTTCCCATCTTCACGATCGCGTTTCTTTGGAGAGATTGTAACTTCTCTTTGAAGTCATTACGTGATGCGCTTAAGGAAAAGAATTTAGTACAGAGAGGGTTGCCATTAATGATTTCAAACTGGGCAGTATGGATTCCAGCAGCTTCTATTATTTACTCTTTCCCTCTACAGCTTCAGTTGATTTTGATGAATCTTATCTTGGTTTTTTGGAGCCTTATTTTGACGTTAATCGTTGAGTAGCGGGTTAGATCCCAAAGTGTGTTGCTCCGCTTTTTGCTTGCGGAGATAACGCCCTTTCGCGTTTGACAAAAAATGAGCGGAGGAAATAGGTCTTCTTTTACGTGGAATATCTGTTAGGATAGATTCTATGAAAAGAGGCTATTTATTATGTTTAGGAATCTTATTGGTTTGGCCTACTATTCTTCGAGCAGACATGCTACAGGACATTGCGAAGACTGAGGCAGCTTTAGC
>CAYUKP010000169.1:0-4577 GCA_964445335.1 uncultured Verrucomicrobiales bacterium | reverse complement strand
TCTGTTTGAGTTTAATGGTTGGTGGCAGCACGATGCTTGCAGCGATTGTTACAGGGATTTCAGGGTCGGTTATCTAATAATTCTGTAGATATTTTCTTAAATTAATTTTTAAAAACCTATAGTTTCATGAAAAATAAAGTTCTTTTATTAAATGTTCTCCTACTAAATTCTGTATTTGCTTCTTCTGGTAGTGGATCAATCTTTGATGGCTTAGATAACATTGCTAATATGTTCAAAGGGCGTTTTGCGGCCATTATTGGAACTATTGCCCTTGTTGTAGGTGTTGTCTCTTATTTAGTATCCACAAGTACAGATTTAAGCCCGATTTTAAGACTTCTTATTAAGATTGTTTTCTGTTTGAGTTTAATGGTTGGTGGCAGCACGATGCTTGCAGCGATTGTTACAGGAATTTCAGGATCGGTTATTTAACCGTTGCAACACTTACCTACTTTAAATTTTTGATAAGAGGGTTTGTTTATCAAACACTTATCTTAAGATAAAAACTCTCAGAATTTCTGAGAGTTTTTTGTTTATTAGAAAGTCTCTTTTGAGTTTTAGTTCACCCCGCATCTCATAATATACGGTTTACAAGAAGAAATGACTTAGTCTTAGGAGGGTGACATATCTTAAGCATTAATCGATTCAATATTATAAATTCTGACCTGCGCGATAATGATGAATAAAATAAATAGAGAATCCCAAAGTCATCACTTTATCTCATAACATCTATAAAAGGAACTGGACGAAAATAAAGAGCTGAGATAGTTCTTCCTCAGACAGTTTATTTCTTACATCGCAAGTCATTATGAGCAACTGGAACAAATATTCGAACGCATTACTACGTTACATAGACCTAGGGTTTTCACTCGACCTCTCCCGTATGGATCAGCCTGAAAACTACTATTCGCAGATAGATGACAAAGTCCAAAAAGCATTTAAGGATATTGAGGCCTTAGAAAACGGAGAAATTGCCAATCCTGATGAAGGCCGTATGGTGGGGCACTATTGGTTGAGAAATGCTGACCTTGCACCAACTGCTGAGCTTAAGGCTCAGATTGTGGAGCCCTTGGCGCAACTTAAGAAATTTGCGGAGGACGTGCATTCAGGAGAAATTACGGCTCCCAATGGCTCTCTTTTTGATACCTTGCTCGTTGTCGGAATTGGAGGATCGGCTCTTGGGCCTCAACTTGTGACAGATGCCATTGGCCAAGCCAGTAAACTGGAAACGTTTTACTTTGATAATACAGACCCTCAGGGCTTTGATAATGTGATTCAGTCTATTGGAGATAAGCTCGCAACGACTCTGGTAGTGGTGATCTCGAAATCAGGAGGAACTGCAGAAACGAGAAATGGAATGTTAGAAGCGAAAGCTGCTTTTGAAGCGGCTGGGTTAGATTATTCTCAGCACACATGTGCTGTAACAGGAGAGGGGTCTAAACTTTACAAATACGCTACTTCTCATAATTTCCTTACCACGTTCCCAATGGAAGACTGGGTCGGAGGTAGAACGTCTGTAATGTCAACGGTAGGCCTTGTTCCAATGGCTCTCCAAGGGTTAGATATTGATCAATTCCTCAAAGGTGCAGCCGATATGGATCATAAAACCAGAGTTCAAGAGATCTCTGCAAACGCAGCCATGCAGTTAGCTGTTGCATGGTATCATGAAGGCAAAGGAAAGGGGGAAAAGGATATGGTGGTGCTACCTTATAAGGATTCATTGGTCTTGTTTTCCAAGTATTTGCAACAGTTAGTAATGGAATCCTTAGGGAAAGAGCTTGATCTTGATGGAAATGTCGTGAACCAAGGAATTGCCGTGTATGGTAACAAAGGATCGACTGATCAACACGCTTATGTTCAACAGTTGAGAGACGGAGTGCACAACTTTTTTGTGAACTTCATCGAAGTCCGTAAAGGTCGTGCAACGTCTTCTATCGAAGTCGAAGAAGGAATTACTTCTGGGGACTTTTTGCAGGGGTTCTTGAGAGGCACACGTAAAGCACTGTATGAGTCAGGACGTAAATCCATTACTATTTCTATTGAGGAGGTTACGCCTTATACATTAGGATTATTGATTGGCTTATTTGAACGTGCGGTTTCCTACTACGCTTCACTTGTGAATATTAATGCATATCACCAGCCTGGAGTAGAGGCTGGCAAAAAAGCAGCTACTAGTTTCTTAGCACTTCTTACGAAGGTTAAGCAATCTCTCTCGGATCAGGCTCAAACTGCGCAGACGCTTGCAGGGAATCTAGAGGTTGACGTTGAGGACGTTTACCATTGCCTTACTCATCTCGCGAGCAATGGCGCGGCGAATGTTCAACATGGCGCGACTCCAGCCGAAGATGAGTTTTCTCTATAGAGGCTTTTAGACTAGAAGTTTTAGGAGGGTTTGGGGCTAGCACCCAAAAATATTCTTTTACAGGAAATTCGGCAAGAGGGCGTAGCCCTCTTTTTCTGAGCTAAAGTTCAACATAAAAAAAGAGACCCTTAAGAGGGTCTCAATTACTCCAACGCTAAAATTTTATAAGAAATTAAGCAGAAGCTTTAGCTGCTTTAAACGTCTTAGATTTTAGGTTGATAGCCTTGTTTTTGTGGATGTAGTTCTTCTTAGCAGCCTTATCTACTGCTGATGCAAATTTAGAGAACGTCTTCTTGAATTCAGCTTCGTCTCCACCGCCTGCGGCTAAAACTTCCTTACGAAGGGACTTAATACGGCTAGAAAGAACGCGATTACGAGCGGTTCTTTTCTCTGTCTGACGATTACGCTTTGCTGCTGATTGAATATTTGCCATGATTTTATCTTGGAGTAGGATGACTTATACGAACGTGAATTCATCTGTCAAGCCCTTTAATTTTTGTAGGAGAAATACTTTATTTCTCTATATAAAGTAAGCCCTCTTATAAGGGCTTTGGTAAGAGTGTTATCTGATGAAGGCTTTAATACTCCCGATCGAGGAGGTAGAGCGCGATTTGTCGCAGGCGAGTGGTGTCACCATCGAGGTCATCCAAGGCTTGAAGAGACTCTTTTGTGAGTCGCTTGGCTTCAGCCTTCGCTCCTTCCAACCCTAGGAGAGATGGATAGGTAGACTTCTCAGCTACTATATCTTTACCTGCGGTTTTCCCAAGGGTTTGGGTGTCTGCGGTGACATCTAGAATATCATCAATGACTTGAAATGCATGACCTGTAGATCTCCCAAATCTACTCAGATATGATAACTGAATAGGAGTCGCATTTGCAGCCATGGCTCCAAGTCTGATAGAAGTCGTGAGCAGGGCAGCGGTTTTGGTGTCGTGGATTCTTGCGAGAGATTCCCGAGAGATGGTTTTTCCTTCAGCTTCGATATCCATGACCTGTCCACCGATAAGGTTGATGCTGTTTCCTGCCGTTGCGAGTTCTCTCACAAAGTCGATCTCGGAATAGCGAGAGGTTGGCGCGGTGTGAGAAATCATAAGAAAGGCTTCATTGAGCAATGCATCTCCTGCCAGAATGGCAATCGCATCCCCAAAGACCTTATGATTAGTAGGGCGACCTCTTCGCAGATCATCATTATCCATAGCAGGAAGGTCGTCATGAATGAGCGAGTAGGTATGCATAGCCTCAACCGCGGCTGCGGCAGGGAGTGCTACGCTATGATCCGCACCTAATGCCTCTGCTGCGGCGAGACATAGAACTGGGCGGAGACGCTTTCCCCCCGCAAAGATGCTATAACGCATAGCCTTGTGGATTGTTTCAGGGTTGGCATCCTCTGCTGGGAGGTATGAATCCAGAGCCGTATCGATTTTGGCCGTAACGTCTTTTAGATAGTCTTTTAAATCGGTCATATATCCTAGATGTAAGAAACGAGTCTATTAGAGGAGTTCCGCGATTTGAACAGCATTGAGAGCAGCGCCTTTTTTGACCTGATCTCCTACTGCCCAGAGAGCGAGAGCATTATCTATTACCATATCCTTACGGATACGCCCCACGAGGCAGTCGTCTTTCAGAGTTGTATCGAGAGGTGTCGGGTAGAGAGCTGTTGCTGGATCATCACAGAGTTTGATTCCTTTATACTCTTCCGTATAAACTTTTTGCGCAGCTTCCACTGACACGTCGGACTCAAACTGAGCAGTGATACTGACTGAGTGGGAGCGATAGACTGGTACTCTTACACAGGTGCAAGTAACCTTTAGCTCTGGAAGATTAAGGATTTTACGCCCTTCATTGAGCATTTTCCACTCTTCCTTGGTGTAGCCACCTTCTTGGAAAGTGTCGACATGAGGGATGACGTTGAATGCAATTTGTTTTGGATATACCTCTTGGGTGATTTCTTCTCCTTTGGAGAGCGCAGAAACTTGGCTTTCTAATTCCGCAATCCCAGCAGCTCCACTCCCTGATACCGCTTGGTAAGAGGATGCAATAATACTCTTCAGACCGAAGGCTTTGTGTAGGGGATAGAGAGCCATTAGGGAAATAATGGTCGTACAGTTAGGGTTTGCAATGATCCCCTTAGGTGTGACTTTTGCTGCTTCTGGGTTGATTTCAGGAATCACAAGAGGCACGCCTTCGTCCATGCGGAAGGCAGAGGAGTTATCGATTA
>CAYUKP010000168.1:0-4596 GCA_964445335.1 uncultured Verrucomicrobiales bacterium | reverse complement strand
TATAATGGGGAAATCAACAAAGATCGATGAATAGGACCCGACTACAACTCCCATAAGAATAGCAAAGGAGAAGTCCTTGAGAGCCTGCCCTCCAAAGATAAAGAGAACCAAAACAACGAAGAAGGTTGTCAAAGAGGTCAAGACCGTTCGGGAGAGAGTCGTATTGATCGCCTCATTCATTAAGTCTTCAATCGAACCTCTCTTGGTCTGAAGAGTCTCTCTGATACGGTCAAACACGACAATGGTATCATTAATAGAATACCCTGCAATGGTCAGAACAGCCCCCACGTGAATAAGTGAAAACTCCGACGTCCCTGTGATCCAACTGTAAAGCCCCACACACCCCAAGACAATAAGCAAGTCATGGAATAGAGCAGCAAAAGCTCCTAAAGCAAAGGAGAACTCAAACCTTACCGTAATGTAGATCATAATACAGAAGAGTCCGATCATAAGAGCATAGAATGAATTCAGTAAGAACTCCTTACCTAAAGTCGCACTCACACTGTCATCTGATGCCTCAACATCAACAAACTGAGGAATATCCTTTCTCACTTCTTCCTTAATCTGGGATACATCTGCCGTAGCACATTTGATACTGATGAGCTTACCAGCAGCTTGGGTTGTCTCCTCTTGGACAAGAGGCAGCTTCTCAAGCTTCATATCCGCTAAGGCATCGCTGACTTGAGATTCACTCACGCTAAGGTTACCTACTTGGAACTTAATGATCGAACCACCCACGAAGTCTACTCCTAAGGACTTGTCACCTCTGACTCCTAAGAGCACCAAAGAGCACGCAAGAATAATCCCTGAAAGAGGGAAGGCAATCTTACGTTGACGCATGAAAGGAAACTCCTTCTTATCAAAGAGATTCATGAAGTTCAACTTCTTCACTAGACCGGTGTCATGCCCCCAGTAGAAGAGAACTCTCGTCACGATAAGCGCTGTCAATAGCGAGGCTAAGATACCAATAGTTAAGGTAATAGCGAAGCCCTTTACAGTACCTGAAGCTCTCCAGAATAGAATAAGAGCCGTTATAAGAGTCGTAATGTTGGCATCAATAATAGCGGAGAACGCCTTTTCATAAGCCACTCTGATCGCTGCTCCGAGAGACTTACCAGCAGCCATCTCTTCTCTCAATCTCTCATAAATCAAGACGTTCGCATCAACAGCCACCCCAATTGTTAGGATGATACCCGCGATCCCTGGGAGAGTGAAGGTAAACTCAAACATCGCCATAATTCCGAAAAGAATCACAATGTTCGCAGCAAGCCCGAGAAGAGCAATAATCCCCGCCAACTTATAGTAGATAAGAATAAAGACGAGGGTAATCGCCAAACCTGCAATCCCTGCATAGATCCCCTGTTGCACGGTCGCTTGTCCTAAACGAGCGGACACTTCTCTGGCCTCCTCGATCACGAGAGGGTTTTTGAGAGGGTTTTCTAGCGCATTTGCTAGCTTACGACACTCCTCCTGGGAGTCTAGGCCAGTGATCGTAAAGCTTCTTCTCAAGGCACCATCAGCAAGAGTTGCGGAATTGATCACAACTCCGTCTAACACCGTAGCCATAGGATCGATCCCGACGCGCATCTTGCTCGTCTCTGTAAACATCTTCTCTCCCCCTTCCTCATCGAGGCGAATGTTTACCATTCCGCGCTGAGATTGCTCAACAAATGCTTGCTGAACATTGTCACCACCAACGATAATTCTCTTACTGACGAGAAGGTCACGAGAAACTTCTTCTCCATCTTCATCCGTATAAGTATATGTCAATAATTCATGACCACCGACACGCTCTTCTCCAGCCTTCACCTTTGGCGCGAGACGGTAAGACTCAGGGTGCACCCTTCTGATCTCAAGTCGAGCGACCTCTTGGAGAGTGTTTTTAACCTCTTCAGCTTCCTCCTCGCTAATCCCAGGCATCTCAACAATGATGCGGTCATTGCCTTGCTGTTGGATCAAGAGGTCTTTTCCACCACTTGCATTCAGACGCTTTTCAATCGTTTCTTTAGCTGAAGCAATGGACTCTGGGCTAATAGGGATCTCCATTCCATTGTCATCAAGGTTTGGAACAATCTTTAAGGTATAGGAAGATCCTCCGACAATATCGATTCCGCCTTTAAGCTTCTGATCCAGAGGGAACAGAGCAACCCCTGAAACCGCAAGCAGCCCAAGTGACAGAACCGTGCCTACGTTTCGGCGCGAACGGTCTCGATCCGAAAAGATGTAGAAAAGTAGCAAACCTAATAAAAAGAGGCCTACAAAGAATACTAATGTTTGTTGCATAGAGTGAGATGAAACAATTATTTATTTAATATAAAGCATAAACCGCTTTTTTTTAAGACGCCTTGGTGGATTTGACAACTGTGATGTTTGCTGTCTCGACCGTGATAAACATTCCGTCTGCAACCTTAAGGCTCACGGTAGTCTCGCCTTTATGGTTAATAACACCGTGTAATCCTCCTGAAGTAATCACCTTATCCCCTTTCTTAAGCTCAGAGATGCGTCGCTCATGCTCCTTGCGCTGTGTCTGCTGAGGACGAATGAGTAGAAAGTAAAACATCAAGAAAAACCCAAGCATAAGCCCGAGCCCACTATCTAAAAAGGCTTGAAAAGGATTCGTAGACGCAGAAGCAGTCTCTGCTGCTTGGGCGAGAAATGTAAATATATTAGTCATGATCGTGTGTAAATCTCTTATTGGAAGTTCCCCGCGTAGTAGCGTTTATTAAATTCGTTTTTAAATTCAACAAAGCGATCTTCGGAGATAGCCTGCCTTGCTTGAGCAGTAAGGTTTATGTAGAAATGCAAATTGTGGAAAGAAAGCAATCTTAAAGCTAGAATTTCGCTCGATTTAAACAAATGCCTGAGGTATCCGCGACTGAAACGCGCGAGATGAGGGTGACAATCGGGAGTTAAAGGGCGAGGATCTCTCGCAAACTTCTCGTTTTTAAGGTTAATCGTCCCGTCCAAAGTGAAGGCTTGCCCGTGCCTAGCACAACGCGTCGGATGCACACAGTCAAACATATCCACGCCTCGACCGATCATCTCAAGAATCTGTGGCGGGGTACCTAATCCCATCGCATAGCGTGGCTTGTCATTTGGAAGAAACGGCTCAGCATTATCAATGGCTCGAAACATCTCTTCTTCGGGTTCACCTACAGAAACACCTCCAATCGCATACCCATCAAAGTCTAAGTCAGCCAAAGCGCGCGCCGACTTCTCCCTCAGATCTGCATACACTGATCCTTGTACGATCCCAAATTGTAATTGCCTATTCGCATCAGAGGTCGCCATCGACAACCCTCCGGCAGCAGGCTTATTCTTCTGATGCCATTCTTTACATCGGAGCGCCCAACGTGTCGTAAGGTCCGTAGACTCTTCAGCGTACGCACGATCACATGGATAAGGAGGACACTCGTCAAACAACATTGCGATATCAGAACCTAAAGCTGATTGAATCTCCATACTCACCTCAGGGCTTAGCATCATCTTCGATCCATTCAGGTGATTCTGAAAGGTCACGCCTTCTTCAGAAATCTTACGTAGCTTAGCTAATGACCACACTTGAAACCCACCAGAATCTGTAAGAATCGGCTTATCCCATGTCGAGAAGGCATGGAGTCCGCCTAATTCCTGCACCACTTCATGAGTCGGACGAAGCCAGAGATGGTAGGTATTCCCCAAGATAATTTGAGCACCCAGTTCATCTACCTCAGCAGGGTGTAGGGTTTTCACACTTGCTTGGGTACCAACTGGCATAAAAATAGGCGTTTGGATCTCCCCGTGAGGAGTAGTCAACACCCCTGTCCGCGCCTTACAGGAACTATCGTTCTTTAGAATCTTGAACATATTCTCTAGAGTTATTGGTGGGTTATAAATTTTAAAAGGTCTCTTACCAGCAACTAATTTCCTTTAAATGCGCCAGTCTAGCCTCCAACTCTTCTCTACCGATACCTTCTAAGGTATGTGTCGAAAAGGCTTCGCATGTATAGCTGGAGGCCACAGAACCTCTCAACATCGCATCACGTAGCTGAATCGGCGTAAAGTCTAAGGTCTCTAAACCTGAAAGATACCCCGCCAACGCTCCAAGGAAGGAGTCGCCAGCACCTGTCGGGTCTACAAAATTCTTAAGAGGGTATGCTGGAATACGATAAAACGCTTCCGATGGCCCAAAGAGGTATGAGCCAAACTCGCCAACTTTGATAATGACGTATTTAGGCCCAAGTTCACGCATTTGTTGACCAGCTAAGATAAGGTTAGACTCCCCAGTTAAGAGCTTCGCTTCCCCCTCATTGAGGACTAGGCAATCAATCTTTTCTAATACCGTCCCAAGAGCTTCTCTGGCGACATTAATCCACAAGTCCATCGTATCTGCGATGACAAACTTACGTTCAGCGGTCATCTGGGATAGCATTTGGAGTTGATTCTCAGGAGACATATTAGCCAAAACCACAATAGGGCAATGGTTCACAGATTTAGGCACTTTTACCTCCCAATTTTCTAGGACATTGATCGCCACATCAATCGTTTCCCTATCAGCCATCCCTGGTAAATACTCCCCCGTCCACATAAACGAATCTTGTGCAGATTTCTCAACAC
>CAYUKP010000167.1:1330-4610 GCA_964445335.1 uncultured Verrucomicrobiales bacterium | reverse complement strand
TTTTTTAAACTATTATTTTCTTATGGTGTGTTTTTTGTGTTGTGGTAGAGTTGATAGAAATCTCACATACTCTTTCCCTATGCGCTATTTCCTTATCACCTTATTTTTCGTAACGCTCTTGTCGGAGGCTTTAACCATAAGAGTCTCAAATGTTGCTCAAATTCAAGACGCGTTAAATACCGTTCATGCAAGTGGTGGTGGAACAGTTTTATTAGAAAAGGGAGATTACGAAGTGGAGGAGACACTTCTCATTGGTAGTAACACAACCCTTAAAGGGGCTGGAAATAGGGAGTCAGTCCTGTCAACCTCACGGAATATTCAGATCTTAAACCAGATGTCTGTTCCTCAGACAAATATGGAAATCAACAATTTAACATTTGAAGGAGCGAATAACCTTAATGGAGGAGCTATTCATATTATTTCACTTGGAGAGGATCATGAAGGAGTGCGCATAATTGATGTGAATGCTTATCATACGGGATGGGGGGTTCACATCAAGGGCGTGAAAGGTTTGGTTATCGACAATTGTGACTTTAGTAGAAATGGCACGGCTGGTAAGGAGAAGTTTGCACATAACCTGTATTTAAGAAGGGTCTATGGTGCGGTTATTACAGACAGTATATTTAATGATTCAACCTCAGGAAATGGGATCAATATTTCCTACAGTGAGGATATTGAAATTTATCATTGTGAAATGGCAGGCAATTACTTCAGAGGAGTAAGGTCTGCCGAATCGATAGGCTATTTAGTCCATAATTGTTATGTTGCTGATAATGGAGCTTTTGGGATAGGAGCTAATGTCGAAAGGGGGTTTACAACTAAGGAGATTGATATTCAAAATAATACTGTGGTTGGGAATGCTGGTGAGGGCATTATGATTAAGAATGGTTCTACAGGCATTGTGAGGCATAACAATTCTTATGGAAACCGCACAAACTACACCTATCCGAGTTCGGTCACCTTTAGTGAAAATATTAGTCAGGCGAACCGTTCTCTGGAAGTTGTGGAGGTTGAGTCGAGCTATGATACGTATACAAGAGGAGGGAAATACAAGGATCACTCTTATGGCTCGGATAGTACAATAATTGTTAAGAAGAGTAGCGCTCGGTATACGAGGAATGGGTATATACAGTTTGATGTCTCAGACTTAGAGACAGGGCATACAAGTTTGACAGTGACGCCTCGTGTGGTGAGAGATGAGACTGATGAGATCGCAATTTATGGTGTTTCAGATAATTGGGATGATGACGTGACATGGAGTGACTCACCTACTCAGCAACAGTTGATTACAACGATAAACTTCTTAAAGTCGGATATAGGGCAACCTGTGAGTATTGATATTTCAGATTATGTTTCTTCTCAAATCGAAGGCGATGGGACGGTGAGCCTTAGCTTACAAATGGTTTCACGTGGTAAGGTTGTAAGCTTATACGCTAAAGAGTCGGGGAGACAACCTGTGTTGAAGCATGCTTCTTTCGTAGAAGAATCTTTTTCAGGTGTTATCCCAACCTCTGCGGATTCTTATGTTAGGGGGGGGACGTTTGCGAACGCAAACTATGGGGCAGAAGGCTTGCTCATAATAAAGAAAAGTGACAATCGTAAATTCTCTAGAGAAGCTTATTTAAAGTTTTCTCTAGAAGGCGTAAGAAATGTTTCCAAAGCAACGCTTCAGATTCCAGTGAACAAAGGGACTGGAGGGATGCTTTTACGTTCTGTAGCTCAGAACAATTGGGGGGAAAGCCAAATTAACTGGTTTAACAAGCCTAGTGTCGGAAGTGTTATCCGGGAATTTACTGTGCGTAGTTCAGATGCTGGGCATGTAATCGAAATCGATGTGACTGACGTGGTTGAATCAACTCAAGGAGATGAGGTGTCCTTTAGTTTGCAGGCTAATGAACATAGAACTTCAGGTATTAGCTTCTTATCTAGGGAGTCTGGAAATGGCTTCAAACTTCTTGTAGAATAAGTCTTTAGTGAGGGGGGAGAAAAGAGGCTTGGGGAGACCTAACCTCTTTTTGAAATTCACATAAAGTGAATTGGGGCATTTGTTATGCCTCGACCGAAGGCACCCCGATAGCGGTATCAACTTCAGCGACGTAATCGACGCCTTCGATTCCAAAGCCAAAGAGTCTAAGGAATTCCTCTTGGTAGCCATCAAAGTCAGATAACTCTCTGAGGTTCTCGGTGTTGACTTTGTCCCAGAGGACTTTTACTTCAGCTTGGATCTCAGGGCTCATTTCCCAATCGTCGATTCTGACACGGCCTTGATCATCTACAACCGCAGAGGATTCATTGTAGTGAGTTGCAAACAAGCGGTACATTTGCTCGATACATCCTTCGTGATTACCTTTTTCCTTCATCACCTTGTAGAGGAGGGAGATGTAGAGAGGAACAACTGGGATAGCAGAGCTTGCTTGTGTGACGAGAGCCTTGTTTACGGAGACTACCGCGGTGTTTGCGCCATACTTTTCAGAGAGTCTTTCTGCAGTGAGGTCGACGTCCTTCTTAGCTGAACCAATCGTTCCGTTGGTGTAGATAGGCCAGGTCATTTCTGGTCCGATGTAAGAGTAGGCCACCGTTTTGAAGCCATCCGCGAGGACCCCAGCTTCGCTGAGAGCATCAATCCAGTAAGTCCAGTCTTCACCACCCATAACCTTAACGGTATGCGCAACTTCTTCGTCCTGTGCAGGGTCAATTGTTACAGTGTCGACCTCGCCCTTGTCGGTGTTTAGAGTCTTGTTCGTGTAGGTGCCACCGAGAGGCTTGAGGCAAGAGTTGTAGGTCTCGCCCGTGTCTGGGTCGGTACGACGAGGGGATGCGAGAGAGTAAACTACGAGGTCAACTTGTCCGAGGTCTTCCTTGATTGTTTCGATGACCTTAGCCTTCATCTCGTGAGAAAAGGCGTCTCCATTAAAGGATTTGGCGTAGAGCCCCGCTTCCTTTGCTGCGTTTTCGAAGGCGATGGAATTATACCATCCAGCAGAACCTGAACGCTTATCGGTGCCAGGCTTTTCGAAAAATACTCCGATTGTAGAGGCTCCGTTAGAAAACGCAGGAACAATTCGTGAGGCGAGACCGTATCCTGTAGAAGACCCAATGACTAATACGTTCTTGGCAGTATTTGGGAGAGACTTCTGGGATTTTACATATTCGATCTGCGCTTTGACATTGAGTTCACATCCTGTAGGGTGTGATGTCGTGCAGATGAAACCTCTAGTTTTTGGCTTAACAACTGGCATGTTTTATAGATTAATAGTTCCTCTCCACTCAACGCATATAT
>CAYUKP010000167.1:0-1230 GCA_964445335.1 uncultured Verrucomicrobiales bacterium | reverse complement strand
TTAAATGGATGCGATAAGACACTACATACGAAAACTTTTTGAAATGGATTCGAGAGGTCTGGCTTTAATTCGAATCTACCTTGGATCTTGTTTACTATGGGATGTTGCCGAGAGGCTACAGGACTTTGAAATGTTTTATGGGAGCAATTCTATATGTGATATTCAGTGTGCACAAGATTATCTGCAAGATAAGGCTGGAGTTCACTATTCCCTTTATAATGTTTTTCCTGATAGTGAATGGGCGTTGTTTTTATTCGGCGTGACAGCTTTGTGTGCCTTTCTTTTATTGATTGGGTTCCAAACCAGGCTGATGGGAATTTGTTCTTTGATTCTTAACATCTCAGTTCTGGTCAGGGTTCCGTATTTATTCTCTGGGTATGATTCGATGATAGTCCTTCTGTTGTTATGGAGTGTTGTTCTACCTTTGGGGGCGAGTTGGTCTGTAGATGCTCAAATGAAGGTAGGGAGGAGAAATCATTTTCGCGTCTCCTCTGTCGCAACTTTTGGCTTCATACTACAATTTTTGCTTATTTATATTAGTAATGGAATCTGTAAAGGGTTCAACTTATGGACACCTCCTTACACTGCTTTGCAGGAGGCACTGCATGTGGATCATTTTATTACACCTTTAGGGGTAATGCTTCGAAAGTATGAGGCTGTTTGTGGATATCTAACTTATGCGACAGTTTTGGTGCAAAAGTTTGGATGGGTTCCGATTCTTTTTTACCCTTTCTTCCTATGGAGTCGGACGATTGCTTCAGTTTTTTTATTAGGCTTTCATGTGTCGTGTATCTTAACGATGAATCTAGGTAGCTTTCCCTATGTTTATATAATGGTATGGATTGCTCTTCAGCCACCGCTGTTTTTTAATTTTATAGAGACGGCTTGGTGTAACCTGAAAAATAGGAGTCGTTTAAAGGGGGAATGTGCTAAGGATGCGAGACGTATTAAAGTTTTACCGATGAAGCAGTCTGGGTATTGGAACTTTATTCTGTGTCCTTGTTTGGCTTATATGCTGTATACGAGTTTACTGTATCTTAATCAATATGTGAAATATCAAACCTTCCGAGATATGAACGTTCATCTATTCATTAGTTTTTTGGAGGAGACTATATTTTTGAAGCAAAAATGGGCGTTTTTTTGCCCTATTCCTAGAGCAGATGACTGGTGGGAAATGCCTGCGACTTTACAAAATAAAGAGGTTGTTAACCTTGCGAGAAACGGAATACC
>CAYUKP010000166.1:0-4658 GCA_964445335.1 uncultured Verrucomicrobiales bacterium | reverse complement strand
AAAAATATCAGATATTATTCTTGGAGAACGCTTCTCTGACCTCATATGTCTAGAGCAATACTCAAACATATGCGTTACTTCATCTCTCTCCTTATTCTGTCTCTTCTCGTCTCTTGCCAAGAGGAGTCGGCGTCAACATCGTCCAAAAGCGCCAAGGTTGCACAACCTCAAAAGCCTAAAACTGCTTATACTGATGTCTTACAACACCGCCTCTTAACTCTCTCCAAAGGGTCTCTCGTGACTCTGACAGGGTTTGAAGAGCCTACCAAATATTACTTATTCTACAAGACCGCTTCTTGGTGCCCACCTTGTCGTAAGTTCACCCCGTTTCTCGTCAACTTCTACAATGAGTACAAGATGAAGTATGGGAACCAGTTTGAAATCATTCTCCTCACAGGAGACCAGTCATACGATGATATGGAGCGCTATGCGAACAGTAAGCAAATGGGGTGGCCTCACCTTGCACCAGAGTTTGTCACCGAATTCAACACCCTCTTTCGCTTCCCTGGCACAGGTATCCCCAACCTCATCCTCACAGATATCCAAGGAAAAGTTCTCAAAACCTCTTATGGCCCCGCCGGTCAATACTATGGCCCGGCTGCTCCTATGCAAGAGCTCCAAAGACTGTTAGACAATCAGTAACTCTGGTTCATAAACCTTTGGTCTAACCACGCAAGAGCTTCGAGAAGCGTCTAATATTCTATATTTTTCACCTATCACGTTGCTCTTTTTATATTTCAATTCTATTGATCGCTTATGAATACAAGTCTTCCTCGTTTAGCGATTATTGGCCCAGGTCTTTTAGGGGGCTCTATCGGATTAGCCGCCAAGGGCAACTACGACGTAAGGTTTTGGGGGCGCAATGAAATAAAGCTCCAACCTGTCAAAGCAGACGACTTCTTCGCCTCTACAGATTTGGCGTCCGTCATCGAGGGTGCGCAATTAATTATTCTCGCCATCCCCGTCCCCTACATGGCCCTCACCGCTCAGCAGCTCATCCGTTCAGGGCTTAAACCTGACCAGCTGGTCACAGATGTCGGTAGTGTCAAGGGTGCTGTCTTAAAGGATCTGACCCCTCTTCTCATTAGACAAGGATTCAGCTTTATTGGGTCACACCCCATGGCTGGCTCTGAAGGTGCTGGCTACGGTGCGGCTCAGGCAGACCTACTCCAAGGCGCGAGCTGTATCATTACGCCCGACCCTCTGAGTAAGGAGAAGCAACTCGATTTTTTACACGAGTTTTGGCAAAGCCTCGGCATGAACACATATGAACTCAACGCGGTCAGACACGATGACATTATTTCTAAGGTCAGCCATATTCCTCATATTTTAGCCGCCGTGTGTGCTCATACCGCTCTCCAAAACCCAGCAGATGGAGCGTATGCTGGGGGAGGGCTACGTGATACCTCTAGAATCGCATCCGGAAACCCCGATTTATGGACCGGCATTCTTATGGAAAACAAAACTGCGATCCTAGAAAACATAGACTCCGCCATTACACGCTTATCCGCCTACAAAAAGGCTCTTTCATTAGATGATGACTCGCACCTCAGGAAGCTCCTATCAGATGACAAAAACAGCAGAGACCACTCTTCTTTAATCCCCTAAGACACACCTCCTAAAATACGATACGATCAAGTTGCCACATAAAAACAAATATAGACTTCTTGGGATAAACATATTAAATTCAGGAAAGCAGAACAGCTCTCTTTCCTATCAAGACATTCCCTCTATATATTGCACTTTGGCTAGTGCTTGCCTGCCTCTCATCTCATGCGCAGTGGCAAGATGATGCAGGACGAGCGCAATTGTTACAATACCTCGGACTCAATGACTTATCTGAGGTCAACTCGCAAACCGAAGCCGTGGCAATGGTTGAGGCATCGCCTTCAGGCACATACATGCCTGTGGCTGGGTTGGGGACATTTACGCCCACCAGTGGTGATTACACAGCCTTGTCCTTCACCAATGTCACCAATACCGCCAGCGGTGCAAGCTCTCATGCGAGCACCGTAGCCTCACGATTCTTCCACCCGACACTTAGTTTACTACCAAACCTCTCATTAGTTCATAGTTACAGCGCTGAAGGGTTTGTAACAGACGCCTTGAAGCTCAATGGCACACAAATCACCCCTCTCACAGGTTCAGTCACTTCTCACGCATGGATCGGCAACTTAAATGATCCAGAGGTGACCGCCACCTATGCCGACTACCTCCACCGGTTTGATTACCTTGCGAGTTCTGGCAACTCACTAATGGTCGCCGGATTGAACAATGGTAGCAGCTCAACAGTTCCATCCCTCTGGGGGTCAAGTTATAACAGTATCTCTGTAGGGCGCATCTCTGGCAACCATTCCTCTGGGGATACTTTGACCACCTATGAAGACTATTCCATCACAGGAGGACGTACCAAACCAGACATCGTAAGTAATGACAGCACCACAAGTTATGCAACAGGGCAAGTAGCCTCTGGAGCCGGATTTCTCTATGGCGTCGCTAACTCCTCAGGCTTGTCAAACATCACCGAAAACACGCACTTACAACGTGCGATTCTCCTCTCTGGAGCTTCTAAAGACCGCTTCATTTCTGGTTGGAATAATGCCTCTACCCTTGCGACCGAATCTCGTCCTTTAGACCCCACTTGGGGCGCAGGAGAACTCAACATTTATAATGGATACCGCATTATCGAATCCGGTCAGTATAACAACTCCGACTCCTTTTATCGTAGCTGGGACATTGCTGAGTTAGATTCGACTCCTGTCACCTATACTCTAACGATCCCTGAACAAGCTTCTGGTGCTGAGGTCAACATCACGGCCTGTTGGAATCGTAAAATAACTGAAACAGCTCAAGGCTCCTTCCTCTCACGCACCTATACCTACTCTCCAGAACCTCTAGCAGATGTCAGACTAGAGCTCTCGGGAGGTACTCTCACCTCTCCGATCGTTTGCGACAGCGCCCTAGATAATGTAGAGCACATTCACGTTCCCAACCTCGAACCTGGCACCTACACGATCCAAGTCTCTAACAAAGATGGCGCAAGTAGCCCAGCCTCTGTCGCCATAGCTTGGCGAGCAGACCTCACCGAAGCCTCCCCACCAAATATCGAAATCACTGATGAAACCCTAACAGTTGACAACGCCCTACCCCATGTCCGCTATGAAATCTTATCAAGTGAAGATTTAGAAACATGGACAACAATCGGAGAGGTCACACCTACCAGCCCCTCTATCGAGTGGGCTCTACCAACCAGTGCTAGCACCGAACAATTCTACCAATTGGTTTATTGGCCATGATTCCTTATGCGTCTTACAAGATCAGCATACAATCCCCATAACTATAAAATCGGTAGTTCTCCTCAATTGCTTGCTTATAGGCTTCCATGATCAATTCACGATCCGCAAAGGCTGACACGAGCATCATCAAGGTGCTCTGTGGTAGGTGAAAGTTCGTCAACAACCCGTCGACAATCGTTGGGGTATAGGGCGGATAGATAAAGATATCGGTCTTACCACTCTCTGGCTCAATCGTGCCTCTCCCGTACTCTTTCCCTAGGTGCTCTAAGGTACGACTTACAGTCGTCCCCACCGCTATGACACGCTCAGCAGCATTGATTTTATCGGCTGACTCCCGCGAGACATGATACGTCTCAGCATGCATCTCATGATCTTCTATCATTTCAGCCTTCACTGGCCGAAACGTCCCTACTCCAACATGTAGGGTGAGAAAGGTATGTTCAATCTCAGATAGTAACTCAGGGGTAAAGTGCAACCCCGCTGTAGGAGCGGCAATCGCGCCCTCCTCCTTCGCAAAGACTGTTTGATATCGCTCCAAGTCCGCATTCTCGGCTTCCCGTTGCATATAATGGGGGAGCGCAAGCTGCCCATTCTCCTCCTCATTGATCGGAGCATCCCACTCAATGACGCGATACCCTTCCTCATCAATTGCTTGGACCACGCCACGAATCCCCCCCACTACGACCTCACGTCCAACCTTCATTTTCTTACCAGGTCGCACCATCGAACGCCAAGTCGTCGGAGATTCCTTCGCCACTCTCACCAACTCAATCGCTCCATCATCTGAGAAATAACGCGCTCGCACAACCTTCGTATCATTCAAGACAAGAAGATCCTGAGGAGCCAAGTATGACGTTATATTCCGAAAGTAGGTATGCTCAATTGTGCGGTTTTGGCGGTTTATTACCAACATCCGAGACGCATCTCTACGGTCAGCAGGTCTGCTTGCGATAAGTTCTTCAGGGAGATGAAAGTCAAAATCTTTGGTTCGTAACTGAGACATAATCTACCCTCTCTATAACACCCTCACCATCAGGAGAGAATCTAAAACCGCCCTGTATTAAGCATCTGAAGCGTACAGTCTTCGAGAATCTCTACATGCTCAGGGAATTCATGATACAGCTCAGGACTTTCGGTGCCAGGATTGAAGACAATACGCTGCGGAGCCAACCTAATCATCTCATCTACAAGCACCGCAACTTGGCTAGGCTTCACGTAAACACATAGAGTATCAACCTCCTCCCAAATATCCTTCAGGTCATTGTATACTTGATCTTCCAGAATCACTTGCTCTGTCGGATGCACCGGAATCACGGGATGACCATGCGACTTCAGAAGAGTGTGCGCCATATTGGAATAACG
>CAYUKP010000165.1:0-4712 GCA_964445335.1 uncultured Verrucomicrobiales bacterium | reverse complement strand
CCCTGCCCCTACAGTCCATGCACGTAACCTTTTCTTTCTCAGTGTCGCAATGCATGACGCATGGGCGGCCTTTGATACCGAAGCCATTGGCTACCTACATAATGAAGACTACACCTTCACTGGCACCTACGAGACAGAAGAGGAACAGGCGGAAGCTCTAGGAGAGGCTAGAGATGAGGCGATGAGCTATGCCGCCTTTACGGTTTTATCCCACATGTATAGTTATTCGACGCATAGTGCGGCTTCTTTGGCCGCTTTTAGAAATCGTCATACACGCTTAGGCTATGATCCTGATTATACAGACACCACTGGTACCGGACTAGCCGATTTGGGTAACCGCGTAGCAGCCGCTATTCTTGCCTATTCTGAAACGGATGGTGCTGAGCAGAGTGTTTACCCTGGCTATACAAACCCTGACACAGATTATGCCGCAATTAATAGTCCATTGATCTTATCCGCCAATGATACAAGCTTAGGATTCCCTATGGGTTGGAATGACATGAATAGATGGCAACCTCTTTCCTTTGATATCGCAACCACCCAGAATGGACAGGCTGCACAGAAAGTTCAAACCTTTGTATCTCCTCATTGGGGGAGTGTTTTAGCTTTTGGTTTAGGCTCCACAGACTTAAATGAAAACGGCCTATACTTCGATCCTGGTGATCCACCGTATTTAGGGTCTGACACAGATTTGGAGTATAAGGCAAATGCGCTAGAAGTCCTACAGTATAGTGCATTACTCGACCCTGATGCTGGCGCTTATATCGATGCCTCCCCTGCGAGTCGAGGTAACAATACTCTAGGATTCAATGATGGAGTTGGGCGAGCATTAAACCCTTACACAGGGCAACCGTATGAAACAAATATCGTCAATCACGCAGATTATGGACGTTGTCTTGCGGAGTTTTGGGCAGACGGCCCTGAGTCAGAAACCCCTCCAGGGCATTGGAATGTCTTGGCTAATGAAGTATCTGACGAACTAGAATTAGACGAGGATCGAGGGCTACTGTTCGAAGGTCAAGGTGACCCTCTGGAGCGTCGTGAATGGGATGTCAAACTTTACCTAGCACTGAATGCGGCTCTTCATAATACTGCGGTCGCGGTGTGGGGGATCAAGGAGCATTATGATTATGTACGCCCTGTCTCCGCCATTCGTTATATGTCTAAGCTCGGCCAGAGCACCCATAGTAGCCTTCCTAATTACAATTCTTCAGGGATTCCCCTAAGCGCAGGATTAGTAGAGCTCATAGATGCAGCAACTACCGCCACTGGCCAGAAGCATGAACACCTTGCAGGTCATGAGGGCGAGATCGCCGTTAATACATGGCCAGGTAAACCTACCGACCCTGAGACCGAATCTGGAGGGCGCGGATGGATTCTTGGTGCGGAATGGCTACCATACCAGCAAGATACCTTTGTCACTCCAGCCTTCGCAGGATATGTTTCAGGTCACAGTGGCTTTAGCCGTGCAGCGGCTGAGGTCTTGACCGCTTTCACAGGAGACGAATACTTCCCTGGTGGCATTCATACCTACACCGTTCCGGCTGGAGGCTTGCACTTCGAATACGCACCTTCCGCTGATACCACTCTCCAATGGGCAACATATTATGATGCCGCTGATGAAGCGGGTATTTCGAGAATCTACGGAGGAATCCATGTCAGTCCAGATGACGGCCCAGGCCGAATCGTTGGGTCAAGCGTCGGAATCGCAGCCTTCCAGCATGCCAAGAGTTTTTGGAACCAAGAGATTCTTTCTAAGACAAAAGGACACATCTCAGTCGAAGGTGATACATGTGTCTTACAGTTTGATAACTGCATCTCTGGTTATCAATATGAGTTAAAGTCTAGCACAACTTTAGTAGACAACTTTCCAACAACCGTTTTAGAAGCACAAACAGCGACCTCGCCTTCGATGGAGTTTACGCAGTCTGTTTCCGAAGACAGATGCTTCTATCGATTAGACTGTGTTGAGGAATAGATAAAGGGGAAGATCTGCCATCCCCTCTAAATGCCATCTCTAAGGAGCTTGCTTTCCTCAGTAGCCTGTAGTTTGCTGAGAGTATGATTTCAGGAACAAATGTCTTAAGGTCTCCAGAACTCCTCTCTCCTGCGGGGAATTGGGAATGCGCCAAAGCTGCCGTGGCCAGTGGAGCAGACGCCATTTACTTTGGGCTACCAAAGTTTAATGCACGGATGCGTGCCGAGAACTTCACAGAGGAGGATTTACCCGAACTGATGGCATATCTGCATCGTTATGGGGTCAAGGGGTATATTGCGATGAATACCCTCATCTTTACCGAAGAGTTAGACTCCGCCATTAAGCAATTGCAAACGATGGAAGCAGCAGGTGTAGATGGTGTGATCGTGCAAGACTTGGGACTTGCCAAGCTGGTAAATCTTGTAGCGCCCAAGATCGAACTACACGCTTCGACACAAATGAGTTTAACCTCTCTAGAAGGTCTTTCCTTTGCCTCGCGAGTCTTCACGATGGAGCGAGCTGTCCTTGCGCGCGAGCTATCTGTTGCGGAGTTAGCAAAGATCAACCCAAAGGAGACCGTGCCCCTAGAGGTCTTTGTCCACGGAGCTCTCTGTGTCGCCTATTCTGGCCAATGTTTGACTTCCGAGTCCTTAGGTCAACGCTCAGCCAACCGAGGAGAATGTGCACAAGCCTGTCGTATGCCGTATGACCTCATCGTAGATGGCGTAGAAAAGGAAATGGGCGAGATCAAATACCTCCTCAGCCCACAAGACCTCGCTGCTGTAGACCTTATCCCAGACCTCGTCGACCTAGGGGTCGTTTCATATAAGATCGAAGGGCGACTCAAATCCCCCGAATATGTCGCAGCAGTCACCAAGGTCTACCGTAGAGCCCTAGATAACGCGATTGCTAATACCCCAAGCCAAGCGACTCCTGAAGAACGTTACCGACTCGAAATGACCTTTTCACGAGGTCAAACCAATGGCTGGCTAGATGGCACGAATCATCCACATTTGACGCATGGAAAATGGGGCAAGAAGCGAGGCCCTGTTGTGGGAGTAATTGACAGCGTATGGCCAGAGAAAAATAAAATCGAGCTGCGAGACCGCACCGAGATTCCGATCAAGTCAGGTGACGGCTTCGTCATTGATGAAGCCGGTGAGGCAGGAGATCGCAACAAAGAACAGGGAGGAAAAGCCTTCCGCGTGCGTAATGACGACATTATTTTCGATGATCGCTCGAAACTCAAATGGGCACGAATCCACCCCGGTCAAGTCGTTTACAAGACCGCCGACCCTGCTCTAGACAAGGCGATTTCGAGTGAATGGCGCTCCGCCAGACCTGAGGAAAAAGGTACACCTCTCACAATCAAAGTCTCAGGCCAAGACGGCACTCCTCTGACGTTGACTGTAGGAGATGTTTCGGTTGAGACTCTCATCAACCTAGAACCTGCCAAAACACGCCCTCTAGAAACTGTCACGCTTATCAAGCAATTAGGCAAGCTCGGTGGCACGGGATATTCTCTCGGCACGATTGAGAATGAATTAGCCGAAGGCCTTTCCCTTCCTGTCAGTGCAATCAACCGCGCCCGACGCTCCTTAGTCGAAGCCCTAGAACAAGCCAAGGCCAATGAGGTCAAGCCTCCTACTCGCTATCACTGGAAGCGTATCGCCAAAGAACAATACGGCAAAGAAAGCATTCTTGAGGCACCTGTGACTGCATCTGAAGAACCATCCCAACTACGTGTTCTCTGTCGAGACTTGACTCAATTACGCGCGGCCTTAGACGCGGGGGTAACTCAGCTATATGCTGACTTCGAGGACATTAGGTTATCTAAGGAAGCCGTGGAAATCGTCAGAGAACATACGACTCCTGCCGAAATCGCCCTCGCAACTCCTCGAATTCAAAAACCTGGTGAAGTCGGATACTTCAAGGTGCTCGAACGAGCCAAGCCTGACGGGGTTCTCATCCGTAACCTTGGTGCCTTAGATTACTTCACTCAGACGAACCTCAAGCGCTATGGTGACTTCTCTCTCAACGTCGCTAACCCTATGACAGCAAACCTTCTCAGGCACGAAGGCCAGCTTGACTCCTTAACCATTTCTTATGACCTCAACCTAGCACAAGTGCTCGACCTGCTTAAGGAATACGACCCTAACCATCTGGAACTCTCCCTGCACCATCACATGCCAATGTTTCATATGGAGCATTGTGTCTTCTGTACCTTTATGAGCGAAGGCACATCTTACAAAGACTGCGGCCGTCCTTGCGAAAAACACCAGGTCGAACTCCAAGACCGTGTCGGACAGAAGCACATTCTCATGGCGGATGTTGGCTGTCGTAACACCCTCTTCAACGGTCGCGCCCAAACAGGAGCACGTCACTACAACCTCCTCAAGGGCAAAGGTCTCAACACCTTCAGGCTTGAGCTACTCAAAGAGTCCGCGGACGATACCAGACGCCTGATTCAGAATTACCAAGCCCTGCTCTCAGGCGCGCGAACAGCCGCAGACCTCCTACCCGTCATCGAAGCTCAAGACCGCTTAGGTATCACAGAAGGAACCCTAGAAAAGCGTCGTGCTGAGGCACACCTTTGATCAGGCAAAACCTTATATAAACTCCCGTGCGGTCTCTCGCATGGGAATTTATGTTCCCTACAAAATGGTATGAAACCAAAGGGCTGTGCACCCACACTAAGAAGAGCGGGTTGGCAACCCGCTGTTTTCTAAGTGCG
>CAYUKP010000164.1:0-4750 GCA_964445335.1 uncultured Verrucomicrobiales bacterium | reverse complement strand
TAAAGCGCTCCATTTAGGAGCGCTTTAAGGCTTATGCCGATAAAATTTCTTCTCTAGACACGCCGCGTAATTCAAAGGCACGTACAATGGTATCTTCGATCAAATTATTCGGACATGAGGCCCCTGCAGTAACACCTATAACGACAGGCTTATCTGTATCCAGTATATCCCCGTAAGCCCCCTCAACTTCTGTCTTTTTCTCTAGATCATAATGGAGAATCGTTTCCAAAGACTGAAGGCAATCTGCGCTTTTAATAAAGAAAGAAGGCAACTCTTTCTCCCCAATCTCTACCAAATGCGTTGTATTAGAACTATTATATCCACCTACAACTAATAAGATATCCATCGGGCGCTTAAGCATTCCAAACAAAGCATCTTGCCTCTCTTGCGTCGCTCCACAAATTGTATCAAATACTTTGAAGTTCTCTAAATGACCGTCACGCTTCAGAATAGCATCCCTTACTAACCCTTGAATCTCTTCAGTCTCGCTTTTCAACATGGTCGTCTGGTTCGCCACCCCTACTCTCTGCAAGTGCTTTTCAGGGACAAACCCTTCAGAGGTCTTGCCTTTAAAGTATTCCAGAAAATCGTCTGAACTTTTGTGCCCCAAGAGGTAGTCATTCAAATATGAAACATCTGTCAACGTAAGAACTACAACATAATGACCGTCCTTGTCTGGCCCGAGTGCATGAGAAGCAGTCGCCCGCGTCTCCTCATGACCAGCCTTTCCGTGAATAATGGAGGTAATCCCTTCTTTTGCGTAAGACTTCACACGGCGCCACACCTTCATAACATCTCCACACGTGGTATCAACAATCTGAGCTCCTCTTTCCTTAATCTTCTCGACATATGACACCGGCGCACCAAAGGCAGGAACAATAACCACATCATCTTCTGTCAAGCGGTCATAATCATCCGTCAACTCCTCCCAAGGAAGCGAAACAATGCCCATCTGATCTAACTGCCCGTTGACTTCTTGGTTGTGTATAATCTCCCCAATCAAATATATATTATTATCAGGGAAGACCCTCCTTGAAGCATATGCCAAGTCGATTGCACGTTCGACTCCATAACAAAAACCAAACTTTTTAGCTAACCTTACTGTTGTGTTTTTGATCGTCAACTGCGACCCCCTCGCTGTTAACTTATCGACTATTTCAGACTTATAATGCGCTGCTACCTCTGCCTGCACCAGCTCCATAACGTCTGGTCTACGGACGTTTACTCTCTTTCTTTTTTTCTGCTCCATGAGAATTGATATATTTACTTTGGTTGGACGTTAGTCAAACGAAACACTTCTTGAAGATCTGTAGAAATAGGAGAATTATCTTCATTAGATATAATAAACTGACTGGTCTCCTTCCACCACTGTTTACACTCCTCAGAGGAGGTAAAGGTTTCTAATCCTCGTTCACTACGATATTCTAGAAACCCAAACAAAAGGCAACTGTCTTGGTCTAGAAACAAACTATACTGATGAATACCATTTTTCTTCATCTGGTTTGTTAGATCACTGGAGACCTTACTTACATAATCGAGACACTCTTGTTTCTTATCAGGGTCTACGCTCATCATAAAGGCGCGTCTGTTTAGGGATGTATTCATATGTATCTTATCCGAGTTCGATAGAGCGTTTCGTAGCTGCTGTCACTGCATTTTGTAAAGTCGCTCTTAGCCCACCTTGCTCTAATGCCGCAAGCCCTGTAATAGTTGTCCCCCCTGGAGAAGTCACTTGATCTCTTAACGCCGCAGGGTGCTCCCCTGATTGCTCGACCAACATCGCAGTCCCTTTAAGGGTCTGACATACAAGTTGCAAAGCTAGCGGCCTAGGAAGCCCTTGTTGAACTCCGGCATCCGTTAACGCTTCAATAATGGTTAATACATACCCAGGGCCACTTCCAGACACCCCTGTCACCGCATCCATTAAGGACTCCTCAACCCTTACAGACAAACCGACACAGCTCAGAATCTTTTCTACCCATTCCTCATCTACATCTGTAACAGACTTCTCCTTACAATAGGCTGAGGCTCCTTCTCCTATCAGAGAAGGAGTATTGGGCATCACACGAACAACTCTCGCTCCTTGACCTGCCATTTCTTTTAGTTTCTGGATCGAGACTCCGGCAGCCAAAGAGACAATCAATTTATTATCCCAAGATATTTCCTGAGCAAAAACGTCCACTAACTGGTTTGGCTTCACTCCTAAAACCAAAATATCAGCTTCTCTGACCAAATCCTGTAAGGAATCAGCTACTCTCCCGTCAACATCTGAAGCCAATATTTCAGCTGAAGTACGTGTCCGGCTATAAAGTACCATCTCCAATGACTCTCCTACTTTTTGAGTAGTAATCCCCTTCAGAAGAGACCCTCCCATCTTTCCACAGCCAATTAAACCTAAAATCATGAACAAATACTCACCTTAAGAGTCTATTAATGTCGAGAAGGAGTTGCAAAATGTTTTAATCTCCTCTTAAAGTCATTTCAAATTCTATCCATTATTTAACGACTCTTAAAGTCACTCAAAAAAGCGTGAAAAAACTCCTCTCCAGCCACCTCCTATCGTTCCCTAAAGTCTCCATATTCTATTGGTTTAGTATCTGTTGGGCTTTGTCTCTAGGAATCAGCTCTGGGAACCCTCAGCTCATTTCGCAACTCACCCATTCAGACCTCCAATCGAGTAAACCTCCGCGCCCAATTAAAGGGGTTTCGCTTTACCCTATGGACATCCAAACCAAAAATGTCGAAACCGCTTCTCTAATCCAGCAGGGGTTTGGTCACCTTTTAGGTATGTGGGACTTCCAAGCCTATAGATTTTTCCTTGAAGCCTTAAAGCAAGAGCCTCAATCTCTCATGGCAACTACAGGGGTCGCCCTCTGTCTGGCTGGAGCAGAAGTCCATCTAAGCCCCCAACGAGAGGTCGCTACTAAACAATTAGACACGCTCTTAAAAGCCCCTCAAGGCACAACCTTTGAGAAGAAATTCGCAGAAGCAACCCTTAAACTGACTCAAGGAGACATCTCTGGTTGGACTGATGATCTCAAAGACCTCGCAGAAGAAAAAGGCAAAGGGTGGCAAATACCCGCCCTCTTCTACAATTTATTTGCCCGAGACGGGTTTACGGTTTTAGGGGAACCCCGATATCTACAAAAAAAATCCATCACAGCTTTAAAGGAACTCTGTAACAAAGAACCAAAATCCCCAGCCTGCCTTTCACTTTTCGTCGCGGCCCAAATAGAGAACCCTAATACGAGAGATGTCTATGAGAAAAGGCTTGTTCTTCCGACCGCACGGAAGCTCGTCCGCCTCCATCCTAATTATCCTTATTATCAATTACTCTTAGGACACTGCGAGCTAAAGTGTGGAGAACCCTTTCTGTCTGCCAAAGCCTATAAGAAAGCCATTTCGCTCTACACACGATTCCTCACTCAGGATAAGATTTCCATTCGTAATTGCCGTCAACTCATTGACGCAAAGCTTGGCCTTATCTCAGCCTATATTATTGGTAATAATCTCGCGGACGCAAGAATGGCTGTCAACGACCTCCTAGAAACGAGAATGCCCAGCACTCATAAGTCATCCCAAGTGGCAGCTGCTATTAGGTGGGAAGGCCAATCTCTCCCTATCAGAATGGCCTGCTTCCAGAATGACACCCTCGCAATGACTGTTGAGGCCAACCGCATTGAACAATCCATGGAAGGAGTCTCACTAAAAGAACGTTCTCTTTCAGATCACTTTCTCGTAGCCTTAGAAACGTATGCCAGAACTCGCATAGCTCTCGAAGAGAAAAACCAAAGAGAAGCTGGCAAACAGCTTGAACGCTTCATCTTTGCGGGAGCACAAATCTTAAATAGTGGATCTCAAGCAGTCGCTAGCAATGAAGCTGTCTATTGGGAGAGAGGTAACCTTCTCATTAGTATTCTCGAAGATGAACTGAAAGCACGCTTTGAAATGTCTGATGCCAAGGTAGAAAAGGTCAATGTGATATCAAAAATCACAGCTGCCATCGACAAGCAAAGCATTCTTGGTAACCTTATGCCTCCAATATGGCTCACCCCAATGGAGCTTATAAAAGCGGACTTCCTCGCATCCATCGGTTTATATGAAGAAGCCCTTGTCGCTTATGACCAAGCCTACTGTCGTCAACCTAACCATATCAGAACTACTGAAGGTCTCGCCTCAACATTGGAAGCTCTAGGGCGCAAAACAGAAGCTCAAGAAACGAGAGGAAAACTCCAAAAGCTTAAGCGTTAGCAACGAGAGCCCCCCTGTTCAGAAAAACAAAACCCCATAGTAAAGTGTAACGGAGACCGTTACAGTGGGCTGTCCAAGACTTTACTATTTTTTAACCCTCGCCGGTTGATATTTGAGAGCGATAGATCTGCAACTTTTTGCTTCACGTCATTACTTTCAAATATTTCACCTCATTCTTGCACCCATCAAAAACTCTTAATTTTCCGCAAAACACTTTTTAGGCATGATTTGTGCTAACATGTGATGGAGTAAGTGTTTTATGCCTCGCCTCATACTTCTAGGCGTTGGTCTTTCCTAGCGAAACACTCCCCTCCTCATAATCCTCAATCATGCTTTATATTCTTGCTCAAACAAATGACCCATTACTGATATCCCAAGCGATGCGTATGTTTTCGGATTTGATTTTTACGTCGGTAAAAATCATGAACAATGACGTACCTATTATCATTCTTGCCATGATTTCTTTGGCTGCTTTCTTTACCCTATACTTCAAAGGGGT
>CAYUKP010000163.1:0-4800 GCA_964445335.1 uncultured Verrucomicrobiales bacterium | reverse complement strand
ATCTATTACAGGGGAACTACGCAGTATGTGATTTATGGATACATAAGAAGGCGGGAGCACTTATGAGGGTGAAGGCGTTCGACCAAAGAGCTCAACATATAAAAACTTTTGA
This sequence comes from uncultured Verrucomicrobiales bacterium, assembly GCA_964445335.1. Classification (GTDB taxonomy): domain Bacteria; phylum Verrucomicrobiota; class Verrucomicrobiia; order Verrucomicrobiales; family Akkermansiaceae; genus WTJZ01. The sequence continues at coordinate 4,688 of CAYUKP010000163.1, read as the reverse complement.
GGCGTCAGATTTAATGAATGTTAATGGAGAAATTATGATGCGAAAGATGAAAGTCGAGAGGCTAAAAAACGGCAGAGTCCAGTCCGTAAGTTATATGATATTTGACAATCCTGAAAAACGTTCAGCAAAAAAAAAGAGTGCGAAGGTTGAAATAAATAGAGGGATTTTTTGTGAAAAAAGATGTCATTAATTTCTTTTTGTATTTAATGTGTTCTACATGTTACAAGAAGTTAATGATGCGGTAGAGCGTCTAGATCTTCAGAAATGGAGGCAGACCTCTGCGAAGGAGCGTTTGAGGTTACTCAAGCGTATTCAAGAGAGGCTTATCGAATACTCTGCCAAGCTGAGTGATACCAGTAATCTGAAGCTTGGCTTGGGAAGTCAAGAGGAGATATACCAACATGAAATCGCCGCGCATAGAAATATTACGATCGGGCCTGTAGCTTCTAATATATCGGCTTGTATTCGATTGTACGAGTACTATATCAAACATAAGCACTGGCTCAAAGCCAAGCGTATAACAAAGGTCGAAGGTTCAGACGCGTATGACCTTGAAGTGTTCCCTTATTTTTTTTCTGACAGAATTGTTTATCAGGAAAGGAGAGATGTCTTGAGGGTGAAGGGTGAACCCGTGCAGGTAAACCCGATGGATAAAGAAGGGGGGATTTTAGCTGTTTTAGGTGCAGGAAATTACTGTTCCTCTTATGAAATTATTCGGGCTCTTTTCATTGATAATTATGTCGTGGTTCATAAACCACATGAAATCAATCAAGAGGCAGATTTTATTTGGGCTGAAGTGTTTCAACCATTAGTAGATCATCATGCTTTAAGCTTTGTGGAAGCCGTCAAAGGAAAGGTCATTATCTCTCACCCTAAGGTTGATAAAATCTATTTTACAGGAGGTCTTGCGAGAGCTGAAACGATCAGAAACAATTCAAATGCAGAGTTCGTTGGGGAGTCTGGAGGGAATAACCCTTGTATTATAATGCCAGGGCAGTGGACTGATGAGGAGATTGAACATCAAGCTTTGCATATTGCCACGTTTTCTAAGCTTATGGGAGGAGCAAATTGTGCTAGGTTGCAGACCATCGTTACTTGTAAAAACTGGCCACAAAGACAGCAGTTTATTAAAGCTCTTAGAACCGCCTTTTCTCAGCTTGTTCCCGACTTTACAACGTTCTATCCAGGAACGGTAGAAAAGTACTGGGAGTTTAAGAAAGAAGCGACGCTTTATGATGAATATTGTGCCGAATCTGGGGCGGGACATCATACCAAGCTCTTGTTTGTTGAAGATGTAGGGGGGAATGAGTTTTTTATAGAGAATGAAGCTTTTTGCCAAGTCGTATCCGAAGTTGCTCTCGATGTAGAACACGATATTGAAACCTTTGCTCAGGTATGTGTAGATTACTGTAATACAAGACTTTTGGGGACCCTCGCTTGTGGGATTATGTTGTCTAAGTCTACAGAGTCATCATATAGAAACGTTTTGGATCACATGGTTTCTGAATTACGCTATGGAGCAATTTCTATTAATACGATGCCAGCATACATTTGGCTCAACCCTTATCTTACATGGGGCGGTAATGAAGAGGAGCAGGCATATGTTTCGGGAAATGGAAACTTTGGGAATTTGTTAAGTTATGAGAATGTCGAGAAGTCGATTGCAAAAACAAACTGTGTTTCCTTGGGGCATATTTGCTTGAAAAATAAGCAAACGTGGGTCGAGGTTTTAAGGTGCTTAGATAGCTATGCTCTCCAGCCAACCTTTCGTAATGTGCGTTTACTTGTCAGTGCTGTCCTGAAGAATAAAAAGGCAAAGCGCGACTTTTAAACAAGGTATGAAAAAAACTCACTGAGAAGTGAGTTTTTACGAAGGAAGATACAATGGATTAGTCCTGAGGGATGGGGATCAGGGCATACTCACCATCTTGTCTTCGATACACGATCTGTAACTCATCTCGCCTTTCATTCCTAAAGAGCAGGAAGGGCTTCTCGCTGAGCTCCAGCTCCATCAGAGCATCTTCCTTAAACATTGTTTTACAACGATAGTTTTCTTTATGAACTAAAACTGGTTCAGGATCTTGAGTTGATTCTTCTGGATGATCTAGCGCGAGTTCATTGAAGATTTTTTCATCGAGGTAACGGATAGAATTTGAGTTTTTACTCTTAGAGCCTTTTTGCTTTTTGAGTAATCTAGTCTTTTGCTTACGCATACGACGAGCTATTTTTGAAATGGTTTCGTCGATGCTCTTGTACATGTCTTCCGTTTCAGAGCTTGCCTCGATGGTAATGTGATTGGAGCAAAATAGAATAATTTCAGCAATATGACGATTCTTGTGAACGTCTAGAACAGCTTTGACTTCAATGATTTTTGGATAATCAAGGTGTAGAGTGGCAACCTTTTTCTGAACAAATTCGCGTAGGGCGTCTGTAATGGATTCGTGTCTAACTGTTACGGTGATATGTGGGTCTGCGTTAACTACTTGCATAAATTTTTTTATATTCTCTTGATAGTGCTTTAATGCTTTCAGAGGTTCTTGTTTGAGAACACGTTATGTATAACAAAGTATTTGTTTAAATGAAAGAACTAATCTAAAAAAATACTTTGAATAGCGGATGGTTATTTTTAATGGATTTTGTTAAATTTTCATTCTCGCGATCATATCGTTCATTGTTTTTCTTTTTCCTTTCACTTATGCAGTGTTTGTGACTATTTAGTGACTAGTATTCGTGAGTGATTTTATAGAGCAGGCAATTTTACCTTACAACTTACCGTTAACAGTTCTGATGGGATTGGTAGCACTCTTTTGGGTGTTGAGCTTATTAGGTGCAGTGGATGTTGATGTTTTCGACCTTGATGTGGATGCAGATTCAGATGTCGAGCCTCAGGGGAGTGACTTTATTGGCACCGTTCTCAAGGTTGTGAATGCCCAAGATGTCCCCGTTATGATGGTTTTGAGCATTTTCATCTTATTGATGTGGGTTATTAGTATTTTATCAAACTATACGCTCAACCCTTTACAGTCACACATGATAGCCTTTGGGTTAGGGGGCGGTAACTTTCTTGTGAGCATTATAGGGGTTAAGCTCATTACTCAACCTTTACGACCCTTGTTTCGCTCAATTAAGGAGGATGAAGCATCGGCACCCTTGGTTGGATCTATAGGCAAGGTTAAGAGTAAGGGGATTGATGAAAGTTATGGGCAGGTAGAGGTTCAGAGAGACGGTGGAGCTCCTGCTTTATTGAATGCGAAGCTTACGACAGGCTCTTTGGAGCGGGGCGCTGATGTACTTGTCCTGTCTTACGATGATGAGAGCAAGCGATATGTCGTAAAGGCTGCTCCTGAACTTTTTTTGAGCGATTCTTAAAAACTTTTAAATACATACTATGAATAATACGATACTGGGATTAGGTATTTACGGCTCTGCGGGAGCTATTGGGTTGGCAGCGTTGGTTCTTATCGTTTTGGCGGCGATATTTGTTTTGTTAACCTTATATCGTAAGGTCGAAAAAGGAACGGCGTTGATACGAACGGGCATGGGGGGAACGAAAGTGATCTTCAATGGGGGGATGGTCTATCCTATTGTGCATCGTACGGATCTAATGGACATTTCGTTGAAGAGGGTGGAGCTGGATCGAACGGCTCAGAATGGGTTGATTTGTAAGGATAATATCAGAGCTGATATTAAGGTGGTCTTTTTTGTCCGTGTGAATAATGCCGAGGAAGATGTGCTCAGGGTTGCTGAATCTGTCGGTTGCGAGAGAGCTTCCTCAGAAACGGAGATTTGTGTACTCTTTGATGCCAAGTTCTCCGAGGCTCTCAAGACGGTTGGTAAGAGGTTTGACTTTATTCAACTCTATGAGGACCGCGACACCTTTAGGGATGAAATTTTGAAGGTGATCGGGACGGATTTAAATGGGTTTATTTTAGATGACGCGGCAATTGATTACTTAGAGCAAACACCTTTAGAAGTCATGAATCCACAAAATATTTTGGATGCTGAGGGGATCAAGAAAATTACCGAACTTACTGCGACTCAGAACCAGCTCGCTAACAATATTAGGAGAGAGGAGGAAAAGGTCATTAAGCAACAAGATGTAGAAGCCAGAGAGGCGATCTTGGAATTAGATAAGCAGTTGGCAGAAACAGAGGCGAAGCAGAAGCGTGAGATTGAGACGGTACGGTTCCGAGAAGAATCCGAGGCACAGAAAGTCAAAGAAGAGGAGTCGCAGAAGTCCGAACGCGCACGTATCTTGGCTGAAGAAGAAATTGAGATTGCGGAGGAAAATAAGCAACGACAAGTTCTCGTCGCTCAGAGAAATAAGGAGCGGACTGATGCTGTCGAAGTGGAGCGTGTCGAGCGTGAGCGTATGCTAGAGGAGATTGAGCGTAAGCGTGTAACGGAACTTAAGAAAATCGAAGCCGAAAAATCGGTCGAGGAGAAGAAGAAGGAGATACAAGATGTTATACGTGAGCGCGTAGCGGTGGAAAAAACAGTTGTAGAGGAAGAGCAGAACATTAAGGATACCGAAGCCTTTGCGACGGCGGAGCGTGACAAGAAAGTCAAAGTAACCGCTGCTGAGGCGGCCGCAGAAGAGAAGCTCATTGTGGAAATCAAAGAGGCGGAGGCTCGTAAAAAGGCGAGTGAACTACGTGCTGAAGAGGAAGCGGTGAAGGTGACGAAAG
>CAYUKP010000162.1:0-4867 GCA_964445335.1 uncultured Verrucomicrobiales bacterium | reverse complement strand
CTGGATGTGTTTGAGACAGAGCCTCTAGAGCAAACCTCACCTCTGTGGCAGATGGAGAATGTCTATATTACACCTCACAATGCGGCAGTCACTCCTCCGTCAGCGGTTGTATCACTCTTTAAGGAGAATATTCAACGTTACCGCCTTGGGAAAGACCTACTGCATCAGATCGATTGGGCGAAAGGATATTAAGAGGGGGGCTATACAATTATAGCTTCTGACGCTTGAAGTGAGGAATGACGAGATTCTGTAAGGTATAGGATACGGGGCGAGAAGAGTAGACTTGTTGCACCTCCACGACCTTTCCAGTCCAGAGAACTTTCAGCAAGATGGTCTTCCCCTCAGCCCTCTCGGGCATTTCAAAGTGATCACGGTTCAGGTAAGCAGTAGTTTTAGCGTCTCGCACTCTGGAATAATTGGGGTTACTGAGTTTGAGAGATTGCCACTCGTTCTCATGGTAGCCGAAGTTGTAATAAGTGTCGTGTTCGACTCTCGCACGTACCAAGACAGGTTGGTTTGCCTTTATGGTGTGGATTGCAGAGAGGTCGATGTCTTGGATTCCCATATAGGATCGCCAGTCAAAGTAGAGAGAGCCAGAGGGTGATTGGAAGACTATGACTTTACGGTCAGTCGAGTCGTCATCAAATAATTGGCGAAAGTAAAAGGCGCTAAATCCCCCTTCAAGACTATATTGGGTGATATACTTGAGCTTTTGAGTAAGAGGTGGGAGCGGAGCCCAAAAGAGCTGCATTGACCCTGAAATGAGAGGGTCTGGCAGGGTGTCTGGGAGGGCTTCGGATACGGTTGTATGATGCAGATACTGTGTCGCAAAGCTCTCGGCCTCTTCTATACTCGCTTTATAGACAGGGACGGATGAATATTCGCGAGACTCTGTTGTGTGGGAGTCGGTATTTCTCATGAAGAATGATAGCGCTCCTGTGGTGATTAGTGCGATGACACCACATATAATGAGAGTCCATGACTTAGTTGTCATAAATAGAGAACGGAAGGTCTGTCGAGAGAGGGGAGGGTGCCATGTCGGGAGCTCCATTGAGGAATGGAATGGCGTATTCGTTGAAGTGGTAGATCTCAGGAAGGTCTGAGACCATTTCGACAATTTCTACACAATGCGCTCTTTTTTCGAGCTTCAGTAAAAGAGGGCGGAGACCTTTGTCATAATACTTAAAGAGGTCTTCTGAAACGTCTGGGGAAGAGAAGGCATTGATTTTTAGGTGACTGGCTCGGGAGTAGTTTGGGTGGCTTAGCTTGAAGGAGTCCCAGTGGTCTTCCTGATATCCGAAGTTGTAATAGGCGTTGGTTTCGACCTTTGCGCGGACAATGAATACTTCACCTTCTTCTAATGAGAGTGACTCTCTGAGGTCGAGTTCGTGAATGCCTGCGAAGGAGCGCCAGTCAAAGTAATAGGCATTTCCTTCACTACGGAACACTAAGACCTGACGTCGGGACTCCTCGCCTAAGATCAGGTGGAATCGGTAGACGATGAAATCACTAGGGAGGTAAGACATACCAATGTATTGGAGGTCTGCACCATCTAAGGAGTAGGCTTCCCAGTAGGATTTCATGGAGGTTTCTAGCCCTTTGTCTGGTAAACAAAGTGCAATGGCTTCTTGATAGCTTTGGCAACTCAAGAACTCTTCAGCAAATTTTTTTGCATTGGAGTAGTCAGCTTGTGAACGGAGTTTCTCTTCTAGAGTTTGAATTTCGGAAACTTGATCTATTTTGTTTTGATGGCGCTCCCAGAGAAGGTAGCCAATACAGCCTAAGATACAAAATAGAGCAACGAGAAGGTAGTGGAAGGGTCTGAGGGTAATGAGAGGACGAATTTTTGTATTTTGGAGTTTATAAAAGTCCTTCAGGTCTTGGGGCATTTTGACCTGTTCCACATCTACGCTATCTTTATGAAAGGATTGAGAAATTAGCGCTTTTTTACGCTCTAAGTTAGGAGCGATTTCACGAAAGGCACCCACGTTCTTGGTCTCTTTAGCCAAAGGGGACACAGACGGTTCTGTGGCGGTACGGTGGCCTAGTGGGATGCTCTCATGAGCGGGGGGGGTTACTTGCTCCTCTAGCCCCATGCATTTGGGGCATACGAGAGGTCCCTCAGGACCATTAAACCTTATGAGGCGTTTGCCACATTGCTTGCACAATTGGTGGTCCTGAGGTGTCATACGAATTAGATATTAGCGAGGATAGAGTTGAAGGTCGCAGATGGTCTCATGACCTTGTTTGCGAGCGCATCATCAGGCTTGAAGTAGCCACCAATGTCAGCAGGTGCGCCTTGGACTTCTGCTAATTCTTTAACGATTTGCTCTTCGCCTTCAGCTAAAGCTTTCGCTACTGGAGCAAAGAGGGCTGCGAGCTTCTCATCAGATGAGTCTGCAAGAGCTTGTGCCCAGTAGAGAGCCACGTAGAAGTGAGATCCTCTGTTGTCGAGTTCTCCACACTTACGAGATGGAGATTTGTCATTGAGGAGGTATTGCGTCGTTGCGACGTCTAGTGTTGCTCCAAGGGTTTGAGCCGAAGCATTGTCATAAGCCTTTGCTAAGTGCTCATAAGAAACAGCGAGAGCGAGGAACTCTCCGAGGGAATCCCATCTGAGGTGGTTTTCAGAAATGACTTGCTCAACGTGCTTTGGTGCAGATCCCCCGGCTCCTGTCTCAAAGAGTCCGCCACCTTGCATGAGAGGCACAATAGAGAGCATCTTAGCAGAAGTGCCCAGCTCAAGGATTGGGAAGAGATCGGTGAGGTAGTCTCTGAGAACGTTTCCTGTCACGGAAATAGTGTTTTCTCCCTTAGCCATACGCTCAAGCGTATATTTGGTTGCCTCCACAGGGGACTTGATGAGAAGCTCTAGGCCGTCTGTATCATGATCTTGGAGGTATGTGTTAACCTTCTCGATGAGGTTGGCGTCATGTGGACGGTCTGCATCGAGCCAGAAGATCGCTGGCCAACCTGTAGCGCGCGCTCTAGAGACCGCAAGCTTCACCCAATCTTGCACAGGAAGATCCTTCACCTGACAAGCACGCCAGATATCACCTTCTTCCACTGCGAAGGTCATAAGCACGTTGCCATTGCCATCGATTACTTCTACTGTTCCGTCGGTCGCGATTTCAAAGGTCTTGTCATGTGAACCGTATTCTTCAGCTTTCTGAGCCATTAGGCCAACATTTGGGACGGTTCCCATCGTGGTTGGATCGAACGCTCCGTTAGCCTTACAGAAATCGATTGTTTCACGGTAGACTCCAGCGTAGGACGAGTCAGGAATGACCGCGTTGGTGTCTTGCTGTGCTCCGTCTTTGTTCCACATTTGACCAGATGTTCTGATCATCGCAGGCATAGAAGCATCGATGATGACATCAGAAGGAACGTGAAGGTTGGTGATGCCTTTGTCAGAGTTAACCATTGCAAGGTCAGGCCCTTCTGCGAGGCATTGTGCGAGATCTGCTTTGATAGCGTCTTGGGTTTCTGCAGGAAGGCTTTCGATCTTAGAAACAAGGTCTCCAAGACCATTGTTTACGTCAACTCCTAGGTCATTGAAGGTTGCGGAGTGTTTCGCAAAGAGATCGGCAAAGTAAACCTTAACGCAGTGACCAAAGATGATAGGGTCTGAGACCTTCATCATCGTCGCCTTCATGTGGAGAGAGAAGAGCGTGCCGTCTGCTTGGCTGGCTTCTTTTTGTTCTTGGAGGAATGCTGTGAGAGCCTTCTTGCTCATGAAGGTCGCATCAAGGACTTCACCAGCTTGGAGTGCGATGCCTTCCTTTAGGGGGGTGGCTGTGCCATCAGCTGCGGTGTGCACAACCTTAGCTGTCGTAGCTTCTGGGATGACGACAGATTGCTCGTTCGAGCGGAAGTCTCCAGCAGTCATATGGCTCACTCGAGACTTGCTGTCTGCTGTCCACGCACCCATACGGTGAGGGTTTTGCTTCGCATACTCCTTCACGGCACCTGGTGCTCTACGGTCGGAGTTTCCTTCCCTTAAGACAGGGTTTACAGCAGACCCTTTGACCTGATCGTAACGCGCCTTGATGTCCTCTTCCTCTTTTGTCTGAGGAGCTTCAGGGTAATCCGGGAGGTTGTACCCTTTGGCTTGCAGTTCCGCGATTGCGCCCTGAATCTGAGGGATAGAAGCAGAGATATTTGGAAGCTTGATGATATTGGCTTCTGGAGTCTTTGCGAGGTTACCCAACTCAGCGAGGTCATCGCTTACGCGTTGCTCCTCAGAGAGGACATCAGGAAAGACTGCGAGTAATCTTGCTGCCAGAGAAATGTCTCTCGTGGTTACTTCGACTCCACACTGCTTCGAAAACGCCTGCACAACAGGCAAGAAGGAATAGGTAGCAAGTGCTGGAGCCTCATCCGTTATAGTATATATGATAGTCTGATCACTCATCTGCCTAGAGAGTTAGTAAAATATGAGGTCAAGGTCAAACCGGATAGTAGAGAAATTCCTCAGCTGGCTACTCACGAGCAGATCTCCGTTCGAGTAAGGTGACCGCATGAGCTTCTCCCCATGTCTTTAATGCCTGTAAATTGGGTTTGGGTTTACCAAGAAGTAGTGAAAGTCAGAAATAAAGAAGTGTCCCAGCAGGGGGGCAAGTCTGGGATAGTCTATTGAATCATAATTACCTATTTCGTTAGGGTTTCAGTAACTGAGGCTATAAATACATGAGGCTATCTAAGATGGCATGTCATTTACAGATTGAATAAGAGGTTTTCAATCTCTTATCCCTGACTTGATCGCCCTGTTATTGCAGAAACCTTATAACTAAAGGGATTCTTTTATTTTATAAAAATGGTCGGAATGACAGGATTCGAACCTGCGACCTCACGTCCCCCAGACGCA
>CAYUKP010000161.1:0-4883 GCA_964445335.1 uncultured Verrucomicrobiales bacterium | reverse complement strand
AACCTTATCTCTGCTAGGAAATATCTATATGGATAAGGAGCAACCAGGGTTAGCGCTGAACGCCTATATGGAAGTCCTTGATAGACAAGGGAAACCCGACATTAAACAAGCACTGGATACAGGAGAAATCTTGGTAAACTTTGGGGCTTACTCTCAAGCCACGACCTACCTCAATAAAATTTCAACCTACAAGCTAACAGGCGGAGAAAAAGTGCGTGAGTTACTCATTCGTAAGAGTATTGCAGAGGTGAATGGGGATATGGCAGAGGTCGAACGCTTGCTAATGAATGCTCAGACGATTGAGCCAGGTAATGGCAAAGTGATTATTGCCTTAGGTCGCTACTACTCAGATAAGGCCAAGAATACTGACGATGAAGCGATAGCGGAGGAGTTGTTTACCAAGGCTGGCACGCAATTCAGATTGGGCTTATCCAAACCTGACATTACATACGAAGCCAACCTTCGTTACGGTCAGCTTCAGGTCGCGAAGCGTAAATACGCAGAGGCTTTGACCTATTTGAATACCGCTCTTAAGCTCAAGCCTAGCGATAACCTTAAGCAATATGTTCGTCGTGTCGAACGTGTCCAAGAACGTGAGGCGAAGAAAGCTCAATCCTAATTTCTGAATATTATGAAGCGTTTAATAACCTTAATGGCGGTGTCTACTAGTAGTCTTTTCGCTAACCCCGTTTTAGATCTTTTAGAGAGTTCCTCAGTCGATTCTGATTTGTTTCCGAAATACTTTGAGGAAAAAGAAGAAAAGCCTGAAGACAAAAAGCAAGCGGAAGAAGACCGAAAGCTTAAGATGCGCAACACGCCTTCTCAGTTTCCAGAGCGAACCGCTCCACGCATTCCATTGTATAAGGACGACTCAAACCCTTACTTTCAGGAAGTTGTGGGCGAAGGTGAGCTCAACTTTAGAGGCATGTCAGGCAAGGCTTCCGAAGACAGTGATTATTCTAATGACACGTCGCTTACCTTGACACTTGGAGTAGCAGCGCGTGTGCTGAACCAAGGAGAGCTTGAGGCGAGAGTGATGCTTGATCACGACGGATATCAAGGAATTGAACGGTTCAGACTTACGTTGGATGTCTTAGAGCACACCGCTTCTGTCCATAATGCGATCCAAAGAGGCTTGCTCTCTTTGTACAATGGATTGAGAACGGGAATGCAATTTTTGGAGCCTGTCACAGGAGAGCTGTTGCCTGAGGCGTCATTGAATGAAATAGAATCTGCTCATGTGAGATTCGGAAAGTATCGCCCAAGGTTTGGCTCACAATATACGACAGACCCTGTCTTAAGGCTTACTCCATACCTGTCCCAAATGGTGGAGCAAATAGCCCCTGCTAATGCGTTAGGAGCGCAGTATATGGTGAGAAATGATTATTGGAGTGTGACAACAGGTCTCTTTGCTTCAGAGGAGAGCAAACACATTCCAGTCGGCGGGCCAGGAATGTTTCACCTAGGAGTGGGATATAACTTTGGAACCGTGGATCTCAGTAGAGACAAATCTATTCAAGAGTTTCGTGAATTGCGCGCGGATTATTATCGTAACTTCGATGGGGAAGATTCTGAGGTTGTGGACAACAACTTAGAGCATTTATTGGCCTTGAGCTTTCTGGCAGCCACGGACGATACGACTCTTTACATTGATGCACTCATGGGGAATGGACCAGATCTGACTACTTGGGGGCTGAATATAACAGGTGGATATTGGCTTAAGCAGGACTTTTTACAGTTGGTTGGGATGTACCAACACTCAAACTCTGATAAGGAAGATGGCCTTTCTGTCAATTGGGGTGTTCCTGGAGCGCTAGCGCAAACCACTCAGGCTTCCAATTATAATGCGAGCTTCCAACGCAATGGAAGCGCGTATCACGCCCTCTATGGAGGAATGAATATGTATCTACAGGAGAATCGCTGTCGTCTCGGCTTAGGAGTAGAATACAGAACCTTAGAAGAAGCAGATGGTGAGAAGTATGGCTCTTGGATGGGGCAATGCCAAGCTGTCTATACCTTCTAATTTAGAATCTGTTGTTTTTGCCCCTTGTTCATTTCTTATGAGAGGGGGCGCTCTTCCCTTTGACGAAGGTTCAAGGGGATTTTAAGAATTTATCTTTTGTTTGAAACGCTCTCATTACTAATGAAACCCCCACTCCAACCAGTCACTTTTTTGCTCTTCCTCTTGCTTGCGACATTCAGCCCTGCCTTAGGAGTGAAGTCTCACAGGCTGTCGGAATTAACTACGTTATGGAAGGATTCGCCATTTACGACGAAAGCCACACCTGATGAGGCCGAACCTGAACTGACGGGGGATTGGGTTTTAGGAGGCGTCTCCTCGTATCCTCAAGGAGGCCATATGGTGACGATTTTAAGTGCGAATGACCGTAACAAGCGATTACGTCTTTATTCGAGTGGCAATTACCCAGAAAAAGATGCTGAAGGGTTTCAAGTGTTAGAAGTCTTACAAGAGGGGCTGGATTACAAACAAACTCGGGTGAAGCTTTTGATCGGCTCACAAGAGGTATGGCTGGGGTATGACGAAGCTCGGATTGTCAAGGGGAAGGTACCTAGCACTGAGCAGGCGCTATTGAAGTTAAAGCGCCTCCAGAAAAACAAGACGTCTTTTTCTCGCAAACCTTCTAAACAGATGAAGGCGCTCATGAAGGGGAAAGCGCAAAAGAACTTACCTAAGTCCCAGTCATTCGAGAAGCGCATGCAAAATGCCTTTGCTCCGAAACAATGATTGTGCAAAGAGGGTTACGGATTGCCTTGAGCAGGCGTGGTTGGAGAAATCTTCAAATGGTTTAACCCTCTCGTAGGCAAAGATCTCTCAACCGTTTGGTAGATGAACACATCGGACTGGACTCCCTCTAATTCTTCTTGCGTGATCGCTCCGTTATTAATGTGTCTGTATTCCACAGCAGAGAAGGAGTTGGAGAGATATTGAGCCATGGAGGCCATAAAGGAGTCTCTGACGACATAAGCCTTAGGCAGAGTCGTATCCGCATGTTGTGTCGCATGTTCCTTTGTATGCACTCCTATGCAGCGCAATATCGGGGAGTATTGATAAGGTGAGTGTGGATCTAACTCTACTGAGAGCCCGTAAGTATGGCGCGCCGGGTCTCCGCTGAGGCGTGCCAAGTCGCCTTCATACCCTGTCTTTACTGAGATTTGATAATCCGATAGATTCAATTCTGGGCTAGTCTTCAGGAAGGGCGCGATAGATTGGAGTAGGTATTGGGTTCCATAGAAGGCTCCGAGGTCGTTCCAATGCGTATCATTTGTATAATAGAGAGAGCGGTCTGAGGTTTGACGTTTGGCCATCAGAAGGGGTCTCGTATCTATGATGTGTACTTCTGGAGCGGATGTTTTCAGGTGCTCTAGGATCTGATCGGTTCTATTCTTATCAGCGATTTTCTTAATGTAATTGGGGTAAAAGTCTCCGTAAATGGAGTTTTTGTCAGCCGTGATGAAGAGGACAAAATGTGTGCCTTGGCGTTTCAGCTCTTGATTAAACGTTCGGAGGTTATCTGAAATGGTTTCTAACTGCTGAGGCGTGAGCAAATCCAATCCTTGATATTTTGGGATCGATTTATCTCCTTTATAAAAAAGCCATTTCCCTTTGCCCACGAGGACAACGGGGTAGTCAGGTCTTCTCAGGTTTCGCTGGAGAGTGGTATGCAGACCTAAAAACCAGGATCTTAGCCCAAAGTGGTCGTTATACCATGCATTGAGTTCCTTAAAAAAGGCGGAGTTCAACTGAGCGTCTTTTTTTATTTGGGGCAGGGGTGCCAGTTCCCTGTTCTCAGATTCTATCACATGATGTCGCCCCACCAATGCAAGAGGCGTGAACAAAATAACGAGGGTGAGGAGTAGAATGATATATCGAGAATATTTCATCTTAAAATCTGAAGTAAATAAAGGGGTTATGCGTATCACTCCCCAGCAATGCGGCGGAATATATCAGGACTAAGATCACAAGCGTTCCCCGTAAGAAGCTGTTTTGGGCACATTGCCTGATGAGAGGAGCCTTAAGAATGGGGGTAGAGAGGAGGACGGCGATCGTGGCAACCGTGAGGAAGTAGCCATCGATATAGAATCCGATCCCATAAGGAGTCCCCTGAATCTCCTGTAGTCCAAGGAGACATTTCATATAATGCCAAGCGGCCTCAGAGGTTTTCGCTCTAAACAAAACCCAGGTGAAGGTGATCACAGTCAGACAATAGAGATGCTTGAAAGGAGCGGGGATTCTCTGACCTTTGAGAGGACTGACCTTTTCGCAGATGACAAAGAACCCGTGAGCCACCCCCCAAAGGATAAAATTCCATGAGGCCCCATGCCAAACTCCTGTGAGGAGAAAAACACAAGAGATATTGAGTAGGGTTTGGGCGTATCCGCCTCTATTGCCCCCTAGTTGAATATACACATAGTCTCGAAACCATGAGGAAAGCGACATATGCCACCTTCTCCAGAATTCCGTAAGGGATCGGGAGATGTAAGGGAAGTTGAAGTTCTCAGGAAAGGTTAATCCAAACATCAACCCTAATCCAATGGCCATGTCCGTATAGCCTGAAAAATCAAAGTATATTTGCAAGGTGTAACTCGCAATTCCCAGCCATGCCAACCCAAGTGTGGTATGATCTGGAGCGAGCTCAAAGATGGTGTCTACAATGCGGCCTAATTCATTTGCGATAATGACCTTCTTACCCAACCCAAAAACAAACCGCTCCATGCCCTTGCTGAAAGAGGAGAGGGTGTGGAGTCTCGCATGAATCTGGCTGGCAATGTCCTTATATCGCACAATAGGGCCTGCGACCAGTTGCGGAAATAAGGCAATGTAGAGCGCAACATTTATGATGTTACCAGAGGCAGAGGTCTCC
>CAYUKP010000160.1:0-4923 GCA_964445335.1 uncultured Verrucomicrobiales bacterium | reverse complement strand
CAGACAACCAAGCCCATCCAATTAAGTAGTTTTCTGAGATGAGACTTGTGGGGATCGAATCCTCTGTGGGGAGGAGCCAAGTGCGAGGGTTTGAAATGGTCATTGAAGAGCTTCACTCCTGGCACGGGTTCAGGAGTGGGCTGATACACATTCATCAGCTGCCCGATGTCATGGGAGGTACAGCGCTGAACAAAATGATGTAGTTCTCCTCTGCTCGCAATCTGGTTCAGAAACCCTCGAAAGTAGTAGGTCAGCACCTCACTCTCCTCGATTTCTTGCGCGGTTACCCTTTGGTTTAGAATGTCGCTCCAAAGCTTTCTCGGATCACCCTCTAGCATATTCGTCAGGTAGGAGAAATCCACGGCCTCATCAATCATGAGCTCATCATGTTGGGAGACATTAACCCAAGCATACGCCACTTCTCCGATTTTCTGCGCTTGGGATACATTGGCAATAGCGAGTGCCAGACACAACGCGTGCGCCACCCTTGCCAGAACGGGACTGTAGAGTAAATCCTGATGATCAATAATGAGCTGAGACAACTGCATTTGCAGAGCGTAATCATCGGCCTTGACGGCATACTCGGTCAGCGCAAACACCACATCGTGTCGCTCACTCTGCAACTCCCCGACCAGTACCTCATCCGAAGGCAGATAACGCGGAATATCTGAGGAAGGGCTAAGGAGGATAGGAAAGCGCCTGTAAAAATCCCTCATTACAGGCGACCACTCCGTATACGCGCTGGGGTTCGAGAGCAGGTAATGCTCGACCTCTGCAAGTGTCTTCATCCAAGGATGCCCCGCAACCTCCCATTCGAGTTGATGAGCGACCTTCTCCATCATCCTCTGGAGGGGGGGGAGCTCTGCGGGTTTGGGTGGCTCTGAGACGGGAGAACTCTCAGGAACTGATTGCTCCTCCAATAAAGGCTCCCTCTCAGGTGCAGAAAGTGGATCTAGAGAGGGCGACTTCCCTGCCGAAAAAGGCACGACAACACCCTCTCCCTCCTCGACTTGATATGCCTGACTCTCCACCGCCTCTTGCGCCTGTTCGTAGGCTTGTCTGAGACGCTGAAACCCCTCCGGATCGCGATCGGGACGCGTGACCTTCAGCCGTTTGGCATACGCCCGCTTCAGATCCTTTAAGGTCAACTCCTGAGAATACTCGACCCCTAGTTCAGCCCATATGTTCATAGGCGAGACTCCTTAAGGTTCATAAAGTACTCGAGTGTATCTCCCACTTGCGAAATTCCCTCAAGGTTTTGCTCCTCTAGAACCTGCTCGAACTGCTCAATGAGAGACTCTAACTGCGCTCGGTCTGGCCCCAAGAGATCTTCGTAGAGGGTATGAGCTCGCTCCAACTTATAGCGATTGGGGAGCGCGTCTCGCGGATGAATCTTTAAAGGTGTCAGCTTGGCAATCGCCTCTTGCATCTCCTTCTTGCCCATCATTCCTGGACGTTGCTCAAAGACCTTGGATGTCTTTTGCTTACTCGACAATGCAGTGACTTCGACCTCCAAGAGCCCATTCATATCATACGTAAACCGCACTTCAACCGCCCCTCCTTCTGGCTCCACCTTTGGATCATAGGCTAGACCCTTGATCTTCAGATTTCCCACAAAGTGATTGTCTTTCGTCAAACGACTCTCTCCTTGATACACCTTAAGGTCGATCTCATTTTGTTTGTGATGGAAGGTCGAATACACCTCTGATTTGCTGACAGGTAAGGTCGTATTTCGGTCAATGATCGGCGAGAAATACCCGTCATCCACCGTATGCCCTCGATTTTTAGCAATCATAATGCCCATCGTATGTGGACTCACATCTGTAAGAATAATATCCTCGACTCCCTCGTTGCGCTCAATGAGCGCAGCTTGTACCCCAGCTCCAATGCTGATTGCCTCGTCAGGATCAATCGAGAGATTTGCCTTACCCGGGAAGACCGACTCTATAATCTCCTTCACGATCCCCATACGACTCGCCCCTCCAACACACAATACTTGATCAATCTCTCTTGCAGGGATTTTGGAATCGTAAATCGCCTTTTTGAGCACTCCTCGAATGCGAATATTCAGATCTTTGGCCGCCGTCACCAAGTCCTCGCGTGTCACGGTGAGAGTCTGCCCCGCAAACTCCAAGGTGGTGGTTTGAGTATCCGAGAGTTCGCATTTCGTTGCATTCACCGCCTTACGCCACTTCGTGGACTCCTCGTCCTTTATTTGTAGATCATGCTTTGTTAGGAGATACTGACTCAGGGCTTCGGTATAATCCTCACCTCCAAGGTGTGACTCTCCAGCTGACGCCAAGACTTCAATCACGCCATCAAAGGTCTCTAAGATCGTCACATCAAAGGTTCCTCCCCCTAGATCGAAGACCAAGACCTTGGTCTCTTCCTCAGGGCGCTGATACCCATACGCCAGAGCGGCAGCCGTAGGTTCATTAATGAGACGCTCGACCTTCAGTCCTGCCAGCTCGGCAGCCTTAAGGGTGGCCTGCCTCTGTGTGTCGCGAAAGTAGGCTGGCACCGAAATCACCGCACTACTCACACTCATACCTAGCGCCTTCTCAGCCACCCGCTTTAACTCACGTAACACAACTGCCGAACACTCGATGGCTGACCATTTCTTACCCGATAGGGAATACGTCACATCAGTCCCCATATCTCGCTTGAAACACGCCACCCCAGACTCAGGAGCGGCCAAGAGACGCTCTTTGGCCGGAGTCCCCACCAAAGTTGTTCCGTCCTTACTCATCGCAACAATAGACGGCGTGAGAGCCTCACCGATTTCATTACGCAAGACAGAGGACTGTCCTGCGTCATAAACAGACACAAGACTAAAGGTTGTCCCAAGATCAATACCGATAATCTGATTTTCCATGCAGATCATTCAACGCCTATAGGTGCGCAAAAACAACCCTTTACTTACCCTTGAAACGCACAAACACTCATCTCAAGGTAGCAAAGGCGATGTTGAATAAAGTGGAGACTTAATACACGTCCTTGAACGGTAGCTCTTCATAGGTATTTTTGACTTCAAATGAAGGGCCGAAAAGCTTGTTTTCAAGTAAAGGCAACTCCTCCTTAAATAAATGATTTAACAACATCCGAAAGGTGTTTACCGTGGAAAATTGGGAGTCAAGCTGCTGTCCCAACTCTTCAGGGACAAGCATCGCATTTAAAACAGGATACCTCCCTTTACAAAATTCCTCATTCGTAAAGTCTGCTTTATCTTTCGCCCAGCCATGATCTGACTGAAGAATAATAATTGGAGCGGTCTCCGAGTTCTCTAAAATGTTTTGCACCATCTTAAGGATCTCATCATTACAATATTTCAACTGCTCTATATACGCCCTTCTCCCCTCCTCACTCTTATCTGGAGCGTCATGAAGTTGCTTAGATAGTAAATAATTAGGAAGATCTCTCTCCTCCCCATTGGCCTTAAATGAATAAGGTGAATGAGGCATCAAGGTATGAGAAAAGACAAACTTTGGTGAGGGTAAGGCGATGGCCTTCTGGGTTGATTGGATACTATGACGGACCGAATCTGCATGGTTCATCATCCAAGGGGACAGTGCCGACCCTTCCAGAAAGAGAGAAAGAAAGCTATGCGACCACGGTAAGGCATAGTGGACATCAGCCTCAGTAGACATCTGAGTGCCACACCATCCATTATCAACGGTAGCGTATGTATAGCCGGCCTTTTTTAAGTAACGTGCGACTTCATTATCTTGGATGTGCGTGTAATAAAAGTCCGCATTAGCAGAAATCGTCGCATCCTTGATATATTGCATATTGAGCGTTGCAGGCAGAGACGCATAGGTCGCGGGGTAATTGCACGTCGACTTCTCTGATATGGTAAACCCTAAGGACTTAAGCTCATTGAGAAACGGCGAGTTATCATAGCCATAAGACTCCTCAAGCACATCTTGCCTACAATACCCGTCAAACGTCAGATAGTAAATATCAGGACATGACGCCTTATCATCAGAGGGGGCTGACGTGGCTTGATACTCTAAATTCCCAAAGCTCGGTTGCGTCATCCCCCTAATGTTGAATAATCCGACACCTAAGCCTCCAAGCGATAGAATCAGTGCTAAATAGCTGACATTATGACAAAATTTCATGAGATGTTTCATCGGCTTCGTCTTCGCTAAACTCAGTACCCAGCGTAATAAAAGCGCCACCAATAGCCCATGCAAGAAGAAGGGGATGAAATGATTATCAACGAATGAAAAGAGGGCCGATAAGCCATCATGACATAATCTATAGCTTAGAAAAAACCCTACAAAGAGAAATGATGTAAGAATCGTCTTTTCTCGATCTCTGATGCCTAACGCAAGCACCGCTGTGATCAGGAGACTTATGCCGGTGATACTCAAAAACTGAAGCATCAATCCCTGAGGAGGAATTGATAAGTAATTCTTAGACAGCAGAAAGATATATTTATTCCACAACAAGAGAGTTGGGATCAGATAAAACCTCTTACGCATTGTTTGGTGTTTTTTTTGTGAGATAAAACAGAGTTCTCTGAGTGCTGTTTATCTTAATAGACCTTTGCTCCTCAAAGTAGACCGCAAACTCCTTTCTAAACGACTCTATCTCATACGTCCCAAAGATGTCCTCTCTAGACTGAAGGAGGAGCTGCACTTGGCTGTCTTCCTTTGGAACAAACTCGATCAGTAGAGCATCACATATTTGCGCGAAAAACTGAGCCACCATGACAAAGGGCGTGTTGTTAGAGATCACCAAATGGTGAATGAGCCCAAGAGACAAGACAAGATCAGCTCCACCTCTAGCAACGAGTGATTTACGCTCAGCATTAGACCACCCAATGTTTGCAGAAGGGTTGGTTAAGTCTTGCAAAAGGGGAACGAGATTTGTCGTTTTTTGAGCTCGGGTCTGCAAATAGTTCGCCTCTACACAAGA
>CAYUKP010000159.1:0-4933 GCA_964445335.1 uncultured Verrucomicrobiales bacterium | reverse complement strand
AAATATGCGACTTTTTTTAAAATTTTTTTCAGATCTTGGCTGATGTCATAACCTAAAACCTTCACAGAACCAGTAGATGGCTTAACAAAACCGAGTAAAGTTAACAGCGTCGTTGATTTGCCAGCGCCATTTCCCCCTAAAAGCGCAAACACTTCACCCTGTTTCATTTCAAATGAAATTTCACGGAGAACTGTCTTACCTCCGCGTTTCACAGACAGCTTATTGATAGAAATTGCATTCATCTTGTCATTTTATAGAGAGAGTTATCCAAGGTGACCTGATTGGGCAATCCATCTTTTGTTATAAACGTAGCGTTTATTTCTTTCTTAGAATACTAAGGGCCTCATACCATTTGAACAATCGAAGGTGAGTTGATTGTTCGAAGAAACTTTTTCGATAAGCAAGATATAACGAAGAAGAGATCCATGTATTTCAAGAATGAGATAGCTTCACAAGCTCGTCATTCTAAACTTTACGACACTAAACTCTTCACATCATCGATAGTTAAGGGCTTATGCAAGACTCCATCAAACCCTAGGTTTAAGAACTCTTGATCGCGATGAGAATGCGCCGTAACAGCATAAACCTTTATAGGTTTATCTGAAACATCTAGCAACCCTTGTTGCCTAATACTCTGCAATGTTTGCACTCCATCTAGCACTGGCATTTCTACATCCAACAAGGTGTAATGATAAGTCTGTGAAGACAGCTTCTCTAATGCTATTTTTCCATTAGAAGCTGTATCAATTTTACGCACACCAGCGCTTTTACAAACCTCCTGAGCTAATCGTAAGTTAATCGCATCATCATCCGCAATAAGAAAGGAACTGTCTTCTAAGGCAGAAACCCCTAGCCTAGTAGACTGTGCCGGAACTTGGTTGTCAGGTAGAGCAGCTGTTTGAAGCGCAAACAGAAGGGAAAAATGCGTCCCTTGCCCTAAGACAGAAGTCACCTTAATCTTTCCATTTAATAACTCACACAACTGGAGACAAATCGAAAGACCTAATCCTAGACCTCCATACGTCAACCGCCTTTTCGCATCTCCTTGTTCGTAAGGGGAAAAGATACACTCCAAATGCTCTGGGCTAATGCCAATTCCCTCGTCAATAATATCTATACACACACCTTGGCCTTCCTCCAAAAGAGCTGACACCTCTTCACTATTAAAAAGTTCTAAGGGCTTTTCTTCCTCCAACCACTCCACATTTACTCGCACGAAGCCATTAGTCGTAAACTTGACCGCATTCCCTATAACATTCACTAAAACCTGTGAGAACCTTACTTCATCTGTTAAGATACGAGGCGGAATTTTATCTGAATTTTTTAAGCTCAACTCAAATTTCACCCCTTTTTCCTCAGGGATATAAATTTGTTTATGTAACCCACACAAAAGAGACTTCAGATCAACAGGGGCATACTTCACCTTTAGCTGCCCTTTCTCGATTTGACTATAATCCAAGGTATGCGTCAGCAAATCAAGTAACTTATCTGAACACAGCAAAGCATCTCGAACATGAGCTTGACACTCTTCAAGCGATCCGGCCTCCTGAGACGCCCTTAACATCCCAATTACGCCTGTAAGTGGATTCCTTAAATCATGACTCAGTGCGACCATAATTTTTGTCTTCTCATTGTTGAGTTCCACCGCTCGTCTTCGCTCCTTGCGAACATTAGCAAAAGACACAATAATCGCCACAAAGATAACAGATAACAAAATTGAACCGATTAAAAGAGCCTCCAAACGCCGCCCTCTATCTACTTGGTGACTAAAGTAATTGACCGAATCATTATGATTCAAGGTCACTGAGACCTGGGAGATAACTTGATTAAAAATCGGAACCATCTCTGCAAGGTCGTCCTGTAGAGCAAAAGCAATCTTTAACTGAAAAGGCGTTTCCCCCACCATGACAAATCCTTGCTTGGGATCAATCCCGAGAATATCAGTTGCAGTAGCTACTTCACCTAAGAGCGCTTGAGCCTCCCCACTAAGCACCGCATCACTCGCTTGTTTTGTCGTTCCGACCTTCAAGAGTTTAATATCAGGATACAATCGCTCAAGCTGCTCAACAGCCGTATGGCCTGCAGGTAGAGCTAAGGTATGGCCTCTAAGCTTCTGTAGCGAATTGTATAATCTCTTCTGATGTTTGAGAGTAAACAACGACGAGTCTAAAGATAAATAGCTATCGGTTAATAACATGCTTTTTTTTCTGGCCTCAGAATAAAAAGCACACCCTAAGAAATCCAACTCACCTTCTGCCAACCTTTGTCTATCTTCGGCAAAGGTCAAGTTTTCAGATGAACTCATAACAAATGAGACGCCTGTCAAAGCAGAAATCTGCTTCATCACTTCTGATGCATACCCCAAATGCTCATTGTTTTCGGAAACATATGAGAGAGGTTTATAATGATAACTGGGAGCATACTTCAAAGTTACCTCTGACCAAACCTTATCTTTTCTAAACAAAGATGAGGAAGAATCGCTCGCCCCACAAATTTGTATAAAAAGGGTAAACCAAAAGAAAAAATAAATAAAACTATTTGAACAATTCATTTTTTATATTTATTTTTAGGGTTTCTTTAGGAATAAGGGCTAAAATTATAAAGGTTTTACAAATAGAATCAATCAACACATATAAAAGCAAGTACTAAACTACTAGATATTTTCACTACAAGCCCTTAACTATTGTCACGTTAATGAATTGAATTTCGATTGAGCTTTCAGTCTACTTTTGGTTAAAACTCCCCCAAAGATCATATCCCATGAGAGAATATTATAGTATTGAGATTCCTGACGAATTTCGCATCTTTGAGCAAGAATTTAGGCTTGCCGGTATCCAACATTACAAGGTGGACTTCCTAAAACTTATTAAAAAACGTAATGAAATTCACTACCATCTTGAACCACAACCTGACAATCCTAAGGATAAAAACGCCCTTCAGGTCAGAGGCGTGAGAGATAAGGTGTTTGGTAAGCTCAACGTATGCATTGGATACATACCGGCTGACATTGCATCCCACATATCTGATGCAAAAATCGTATCAGAACTCATTCTACGTCCCAAGCGCTTTTATATCAATGCCCAAGAAGAAATCGAATTTACCTTTGACTTGCTAGGTCCGAAAACCCTCTACGAAAAGTACCAGACCGTTTAATTAAACAACTCCTCTTCTGCTAAGGTCAGTTCAAAAAAATCTCTAGGCTGATAGCCGTCACAATATTCAAGGGGTAGATTCTTGAGTAAATCGAACCTTTCGACATATCGGCGCTCTCTCCAATCCTTGCCAAATCGAGAAATCAAATGAAAGTAGAGGACGTATAACTCAGGATTCGAGAGTTGAGCGCGATAGAGTTGAATTAGCTTCAACTTCTCGGGTTGTGAGAGGACGCGAGACTGCTCAACCAACTCAATAGCATAAAACATATTACGAAAGTATCCACTAATATCAGTCTGATTGGTTCGACCTAACCTCTGAAAGCCAGACTCGGAATTCACCTTAATCTGAATCTCTTGCGCAATCATCGCATTATTTTTATAAGCCTTGAGCTTTTGCTCGCTAAACTGATGCCAACGGTTATCGATTCCATAGTAAAAACAAATATAAGCAATATCGACTTCCTCTTTTTGGCTGAGTCCATACCCCCCTTTCTGGTTCACATCTTGCACAATTTCCAATAATTGCCCTAACTGATATTTATACTCTATAAAGGCATGCTTTCCTTTCTGAGCCTTCTGCTCAGCAATAGTTATCTCCACAGGTTCGACCTTAAGAGCCTGAACATGCTCTCTATGAAAGTCTAGAGTCTTGAAGAAATATTCTCGAACGAGAGCCTTACGTTGCCTCTCGTTCTGCTTAACAACTACATAAAGAATCAGAAAGACACAAAGTAAACAAAGAGTAAATAGGATGATAAAAGAAAGGTTTGTCATTTATTCTAACTATAACAAAGCCCCTCCGATACTCTCATCAACCGAAAACTCATAAAACAGAAAGTTTTTTACACCACTCCTTTCGTAAAGAGTCTCACCGTTCTACTTCTTCAATCTTATAAAACGAAGTATTGGGTTCCTCCCCAAAGACTTTACGAGTCATCGTTCCGCCTACTCCTTCAAATGTCACCCCTATCTTCGTCCAGTTTTTCAGATCCACTGAACACATCATCTGATAGAATATCTTCTCCCGAGAAGGAAAACTCAAAGTAACGACCTTGCTATCTCCTCTCGAATGAATGTTTATCTGATCTACTCCGACATTGAAGAGAAAATTCTCTACGCCTGAGACCTTACCATCCAAACCATCAGCAGTATTCCCTCCTTCGATGCGTCTGACAACTGCTTCATACTCCCCCTTCTCTAAATACCCTAGAGAAAAGCTAAGTTGTAATTCCTCTACTATAGCAGCCCCCGCCACATCAGGAACATCGTAAGAAACTAAATCAAAGTGATATGTCGCGTCCTTCATCTCTACAAGATTGAGAGAATGGAACGTCCCCCCACCTCCATCACATATATAAAAATCACAGGTTACTCCCATCGATGTTTCCTTCGCTACAAACCCCATCGCGTCATAAATAGGCTCTGTCGTATAAAACTTGAACATCTCTTCGTCCGAAACTGCCTCCCCACGGCTTATCTTTTCGCCAATGGGAGCCAGCACTCCAAAACTTTCTAGATATGCAAACAGCATCCCAGAAGTAAGCAAAAATAAATAAATAATCTTCATGGAGTATGAAAACTATATAAACCGACTATTTAAACAGAGCTAGCGAAAAATTCGCCAATTTAACTTTACCAATCACAAGAAGAATATACCTAAATCTTATAGTTTACTTTAGTCTATTAGATAATATGATTTTAAAAAAAGAAACCCTTGCAAGCTTTAAACTTACAAGGGTTATTTATGGCTCCGGTGGTAGGGATCGAACCTACGACCT
>CAYUKP010000158.1:2972-4971 GCA_964445335.1 uncultured Verrucomicrobiales bacterium | reverse complement strand
TCGGCAAGCACACGACTTGCGACCAACACATCTCCCTCGACATCAGGCAAAAAGAGGAACTTAATCCGGTTTCCTCCAACAAGTCCGATAATCAATAAGAAGGCTCCAATAACGACAGATATTCCAATATAACCATAGGACAAAAACACCCCTAATAACGGCGCGTAGACTTTCTCGACAAAGCGCTCTAAACTCTGCGCAATGAAACGTTGCAGCTGGAGTAACGGATTCTTCGTTCGCGCCTTCGGGTCGTAGGCCTTGAGGAAGGACAGGTGCGATGGCAAAACGAACTTCGACTGCACCAGCGAAAACATGAGAGTCGGAATCACAATGAGCGGAATATTTCGCCAATATTTCCCAGAAACACCGTCTACCCCCAACATCGGAGTAAAGGCCATCGCAGTAGTCAATACTCCAAAGATCACAATCACACCCACCTCATGCGATCCCTTCCACGAAGCTTCCTTAGGATGCATTCCTCCTTGAATCTTGGTGTAAACATTCTCGCCGACGACAATCGCATCATCAACTACCACCCCAAGGACGAGGATAAAGGCAAACAGTGAGATCATATTAATCGAGACGTCCAACGTAGGCATCATCCAAATCCCTCCCGCAAAAGATACAGGAATTCCAATCGCCACCAGAAGTGCGAGAGATGGACGTAAAAAGAGGGTCAGCACTACGAGAACAAGAGAGATCCCCACGATGCCATTGCGCTTCAGTAAATCCAAACGCCCTTCCAACATCAACGACATATCATCCCAGATAAAGAGCTCCACTCCTTCCGGAAGTTGCTCCTGCATCTGAGCAACATACTCCTTAGCCGTGCGTGAAAGAATCAAGGTATCCTGCTGTCCTACACGATAAATATCAACCGTAGCAGCCTTCTTCCCATCAAATTTGCTGGAGAGCTCCACCTCCTCAAACCCGTCATTAATACGAGCGATGTCAGCTAAGGTGATTCGTGAGCCATTGGCATTAGAGCGGATCACGATGTCTTCAAACTCGGTTGCTTTATACCGCTTGGCACTCGCGCGCACCACAACCTGACCAGCTTCCGTATCAATGGAGCCACCTGGGAGGTCGAGAGAACTGGAGCGAATCCTGTCCGCGACTTGCCCTAGGGTCATATCAAGCTCACGCAAGGTATGCTCCGGAACCTCAATCGACATTTCATACGGGCGTACTCCTGTCAGCTGAACTTGTGTAATCTTCTGTTTAGGACGCAAAACGTCAAAAATGTCTTTGGATGACCTCTCATAGAGCAATAGGTCGTCACGCACACGCTCCACCAACTTCCGTAACGTTCGTTCATCGGTATCTGCCACCACTGCAAGGGATAGCACCTTGCTACGAATCGTGATTTCAGTCACGATCGGGTCTTCCGCCTCTTCCGCGATATTTTGTACGGTATCAACCTTAGCCTTAATATCGCTCATAACATTTCTCAGATCATACCCATTAGCGACTTCGGCCACGATCGATCCCTGAGAAGCACTCGCGGTAGAAGTAATCTTACTCACGCCTTCTAGCTCTGCCAGCGCTTCCTCAATCGGAAGAATAATCCCAGACTCGACTTCCTCTGGCGTAGCATTGGGATACGGGACATTGACTGCTACCGAATCAATCGTAACCTCAGGCATAATCTCCTTACGAAGACCAAACCACGTCACACCACCTGCGATCAAGACCGCAAGCATGAGAAAGTTACCTGCCACATGGTTTTTACTAAACCACTTGATTGCTTGTTCCATTTACTTATCCGAGGGTTCAGGGTTCTCAGACTTCACAGAGACTTCCATGCCAGCGATGGCAGTATCCATAACCGTAATACAAACACGATCCTCCGCCTCTAATCCTGAGCCAATATAAATATAGTCCTCATCAGATCTGATGACCTCGACCTTCACAAAGGCCAAAGCGTTATCAGACTTTACAACAAGCACATTACTCTCCGCACGCAACGCAACTCGTGGGAGCCTATACACTTCAGACA
>CAYUKP010000158.1:0-2872 GCA_964445335.1 uncultured Verrucomicrobiales bacterium | reverse complement strand
AGCACATTACTCTCCGCACGCAACGCAACTCGTGGGAGCCTATACACTTCAGACAATTCACTGCCCTGTAGCTCCAACTTCACAAAGAGCCCCACAGGCGGCACACTCTCCCCTGTAAATTCAGCGGTATAATAAAAACTGCGTGAGGCTGTATCAATCCGGTCTTCCTTACGCTTCAGCACCCCGGTCCAACTCTGCTTCTGACCACTGTAAACTGCTGACGCCTTGACCTGCACCTCTTCGGCACTTCCTGCTGAGGGCATCAACCCCACATCTTCTAGCGCTACAGGGAATCTCACTTGTGACCTCCCTACTTGCTCAATCTCAACCAAAGGTTGCCCAGGGATCGCAAGCGCTCCTAAGCTCGCTTGCTTCTTGAGAACCTGACAATCATAGGGAGCCTTAATCTTAGTACGTTCCAACTGTCTGAGAGCTTGATCAATGTCTGCTTGCGCTTGTCTCACACTCGCCTGTGCTGAGGTGACAGATGCTTTCGCATTTTTGAGTTGAGGCTTGCGGAGGAGAAGGTCAGACGCCTCACGCCCTCTGCCTAACTTTTTCCAATCCCTCTTGGCTTGCTCACTTCTTGAGCGCTCCATTTCTAGCTCCACTTCAGCCTTAGACACATTCGCCTCAGCCTGCACCAAAATTGTCTCAGCCCTCACCAGAGCCGTTTGATAGTCTACCGAATCTATCTCCACGATCACCTCTCCTTTCTTAAATTGCCCTCCGAGTTCAAATCTAGGAGAGACCTCTACGATGCTTCCCCCGACTTCGGCTGAGATCAGAGTCTTTTGGGTGGACTCTACCTCCCCTTGGGTGCGTAGAGTAATCGGATAGCTTGCCTTACGTGCCACCGCGACCTCCACTACAGGAATGACTTTCTCGCGCTCGATTTTTTCCGCCTCTGGCTTGGTTGCGATCAATCGCTTGGCGACGACTCGACACCCGAACACGATTAGGACGGCGATCAGAATTTGTAAAAATTTTGCTAACATAAGAATTAATTGTGTAGGGTGTGGTCGCCTCCTAGCGCCAAATATAAGTCCACTCTGTTGTCCAAAAGCATCCGTGATAAGGTCGTCAGACGGGATGCGCTTTGGATCACACGGGCTTCAGAATTTAATACCGATTGAATATCCGAGACCCCTTGTTGGTAATCATCCAACATCGCTTCATAGGATTCTCTGGCCAACTTTTCTGCCTCTTTCGTTTCCTGAAGCTTGATGCGGATAAAGTGTTCTGAGGTCAACGCTTGTTCGACTTCACCACATGCCTTTAGGATGGCGTCTTGCAAATCCACTAGACGCGCCTTCGCCTCGCTCTTACGAATAAGTTTTTCGGTCTTAACCGCTCCTCCACTCAGAATGGATTGCGTCACAGCTCCTCCCAGAGACCAAATCCCAAAGCTACTCTTCAATAAGTCCTTTAGCTGAGTACTTGTCGTCCCCGCAGAGGAAGTCAAACTAATGGCGGGAAAGACGGCTCGGGCAGCCTCATCGTTCTTATGCACAGACTCCATATAACGGCTCTCGGCAGCCTTCAGGTCTGGTCGGCGACGCAAAAGCTCAGATGGCAACTGAGAGGGCACTTTCTTGACCAATGCTGGCAAAGTCGAAGGAACCTTCAAACTGGCACTAGGATAGCGTCCGATAAGCTGCTCTAAAACACGCCTCGTATTTACCCCTTGTTCTTGCCATTGAGCTAAGTCCGCTTTAGCGCTTGCGATATCACTCATCGCCATTCGCAGTTGCGCGGCGCTTCCTCCTTCTTGCGCCAATGCACTCGTGAATCGCCCCTCAATCGCTTCTTTAATCTGTTCTCGAGCCTTCAGAGCTTCTTGAGCTAGCCCTTTCTGTTGCTCCGCCTCAATCGCGGCAAAGTATGTCTTACAAACCTGCCCCATGAGGGATGCCTGAGCTGCTTTCGCATTCCAAATATCTGCATCTGTCGCAGAAAGTTGAGCCTTATGAGCGGCCTTAATACGCCCCCACAGGTCTAACTCCCACTTCGCATTTAACCCTAAGTTATACGCATTATAAGTCACCCCTTCTACCCCTGGAATGTCTAGCCCGAGAAAGCGCGTCCTCTGACGAGTCGCATTGGTACTAAAGCCCAATTGAGGTAATCCCGCACTTCGCACCGCATCAGGTCGTAAAGTTGCTTGATTTACCCTCTCATACATCGCTTGTAAGCTAAGATTTGAAGCGAGCCCCTCTTGCGTCAGTTTCTTAAGGTTTGAGTCTTTAAACCGACCCACCCATTTCCTATCGATGGAATAGTCTGTCAAATACTGCTGGGTAGGTTGATTTCTATTTTTGAAGCCCACCAGCCAGCCCTGCACAGGAGGCACCACTTGACAGGAGCTCAGTGCCATCAAGGTCAATAAAGAGATAAAATGTTTCACATGCTTAATTCTTCTATGAACTTAAATTAGATTCTTCAATCGTCAAACCTTACTTTGAATCGTGAGGTTTTAAGGAAATCGCTCTCATAGAAACGCTCATCATATCGATGTAGGCTAAAATTCTAATGTCAAAAGCTTCTCTTGTTTGAGCGGAACATTGACCCTTTTTAGATCTGTTTTTTGAGATATTTTTAGGACTTCCAACGTTTTAATATGCCTTTCTATTTCATTTTCTCGATTCCACTTTTGAACTTGGTGACGACAATAGTTGGCTATTAAGTCTCTTTGAAATTTTTTTTGTGATGACAATGTAGTGGCTAAAACAAACCTCAAAAAACGTCGTTGACGATTATTTGACCACAACTCATCAAGATTCCTCATTTCTTCACGGTAGGGTATTCCGTTTCTCGCAAGGTTCACAACCTCCTGGTTTGTTAGAGTCGCAGGCATTTCCCACCATTTATC
>CAYUKP010000157.1:0-4995 GCA_964445335.1 uncultured Verrucomicrobiales bacterium | reverse complement strand
TGCGGCAGGCAGGCTTCGATAACAAAAAGCAGTTCCAACTTTCCTTCCCGCAACCTGGCTCATTCGCTATAAAGACATCAATATGTCTTTTTTAACGCTCTGTCCTCTCGTGGGCTTGCCCCGGGGTTATTTATTAAACGACCCTTTATTAAAAATAGGCTAAAAAGGCTTGTTTTCTTAACGCTCAGTTCTCTCAAAGCTTAGTTTGTTATTTTATGCCTGTCCTAGACAACTTCGTCGGTGTTTTCCCAAGGATATTTTTTATGAGACCATATTCAGGATTTAAATAATATGGCTATTGTTTTTAAAACTAGTTAAAGAAAAGATTTTTCATTTTCTTTGCTTTTAAAAAAAGGAAATGATTTCTTATCAATTTTTTGAATTGGACAATGGTCTTGAAGTATATGTTCATGAAGACAAATCTACGCCCCTCGCTGCAGTAAACATTGTATATGATGTTGGTTCACGAGATGAAGAAGAGGATAAAACGGGTTTTGCTCACCTTTTTGAACATCTTATGTTTGGAGGGTCAAAGCACATTGAGGAGTTTGATTCTGAACTTCAGAAAGTAGGGGGTGAAAACAATGCTTTTACTTGTCCTGATTACACAAGTTATTATTGTACGTTACCTGCTGATAATCTTGAAACTGCATTTTGGTTAGAGTCTGATAGAATGCTTAGTCTTTCTTTTAATCCTAAAGTACTAGAGGTTCAAAGGAGTGTAGTAATTGAGGAATTTAAACAACGCTATCTTAATCAACCTTATGGTGATGCTATGTTGTTATTACGTCCTTTGGCATATCAAAGTCATCCTTATAAATGGGCTACGATAGGAAAAGAAATTAAGCATATAGAAGAGGCTACCATGGATGACGTAAAAGCTTTTTTCAATAAATATTATCATCCCGCTAATGCAAAGCTCATTGTTGGTGGGAATGTTGAGCTTGATAGAGTGAAAGAGCTGTGCAACAAATGGTTTGCTACCATTCCTGCTGGTCAAAAAAATAAGCGTCTGTTGCCGAAGGAAGAAGTACAAAATGAGGCTAGAAGGCTAGAAGTTGAGAGGGATGTTACTAATGATGCCTTTTATTTATGTTTTCATATGGGGAAACGTTTGGATAATGATTATTATGCTACTGATTTATTGTCTGATGTTTTGGGTAGAGGAAATTCATCGAGATTGCATCTACAATTGGTTAAAAAAGATAAGGTTTTTAACTCTATTAGTGCTTATGTGATGGGTTCTGATGATGCTGGTTTATTCATGATTTCTGGAAAGGTGAATAAAGAGGTGACTTTGGAGATAGCTGAGAAGAGAGTTTGGGAGGAGATTGATACTTTATTGGAAGGAGTAGGTGCAGAGGAGGTTGAAAAAGTGAAAAATCAAGCGATGTCTAGTGTAGCGTTTTCTAGAATAGAGTTAATGGATAAGGTGATGGGGCTTGCTGGAGGGGTTATTATTGGTTGTCCTGATCTTGTTAATGAGGAAATTGAAAAGATTCAAGGGGTTACTATTGGGGAGATAAATTTATCTGCAAAAAAAATATTTAGAAAAGAAAATTCTTCTACTTTGTTTTATCGATCGAAAAATTAGTTTTTTAGTATTATTTGAATTGTATAATCGAAAATTTCAAGAAATTTTCACAACATTAAAAGATTTTTGACGTTATTAGCACTGTTGCAGTTATCTTTTTTTAATTAAGGATGTACTGTTAAATATTTTTTGCGTAAATTTGCGCACCTGTTTAAAATGGACGGGATCCATAATCAAACAAATAATTTAAGTATATGGCAACTAAGATAAGATTAGCGAGAAGAGGAAGAAAAAAAATGGCAATGTATGACATTGTTGTTGCAGATTCTAAAGCACCACGTGATGGTCGTTTCATTGAAAAACTGGGTACTTATAACCCTCATACAGATCCTGCAAGTATTGAGTTGAAAGTAGAAAAAGCATTTGACTGGGTAATGAAAGGTGCTCAGCCTACTGATACTGCACGTTCTATTTTGTCTAGAAAGGGTGTCTTGTTAAAGAAACACTTGCAAATGGGAGTTAACAAAGGAGCGATTACTCAGGAAGAGGCTGATAAAAAGTATAGTGCTTGGATTCAAGAAAAAGATGCTTCTGATGCTAAAATTGTTGATGAAGTAAATAAAAAGGCTGAAGCAGAAGCACAGGCTAGGTTTGAAGCTGAAAAGAAGGTGAAAGAAGAAATGGAGAAGAAAGAAGCTGAAGCTTTAGCAGCTGCTCAAGCGGAGGAAACTGTTGCTCAAGCTGAAACTACTGAAGAAGAAGCTCCAGTTGCTGAAGCAACTGAAGAGAAAGCTGAGTAATAAATTTTTTAAAGAATAATTCTTAAGCATCATGTGTAAGCATGATGCTTTTTTTGTTTGGTGGGGATGAGAATTAATGGATAATATTCTCTAATTTCAACTTTTTTAATGAAAGGTTTACTCTGTCTGCGTTAGGGATAGAGGCATTGTTGAAGCTCGTTGGGCTACGGAAGTTGAAGGTGAAAGGTTAAAGGTTGAAAGTTGTTTTTGAATTTTTGATTAATGAAGTGCCCAACAGCGACTGCCGAAAGCCCGACCCTTTTGGGGAACGCCCGAATGATAAGAGGCTGGAGTTTTGGCGAGATTTAAAAAAAATAGAATCTAAAAAATGGATCAATTAACCAAGGTAGTAATAAAGGTAGGCTCTAATGTACTTACTAAAGAAGATGGTTTGTTGAATCTTTCTTCTATTCAAAATATTACTAAACAAATTGCAAAACTTAAGGCTAGAGGTGTTGAGGTGGTGTTGGTTTCTTCAGGTGCGGTGGCTTCTGGACGTGAACTGATTAAGTTAGGTAAGGAGGAGGATTCTGTTTCGAGAAGGCAAATATTGGCGTCTATTGGTCAAGCCAGACTGATGCATATATATTATGAGGCTTTTGAAAAAGTGGGACTTAATTGTGCTCAGGTTTTAGTTTCTAAAGAGGATTTTAGGGATAGGAGGCATTATAAGAATATGCAGAATTGCCTTTTTTCGCTTAATAGAAATAGTGTTATTCCTGTTGTGAATGAAAATGATGTGGTTTCGATTACTGAATTGATGTTTACTGATAACGATGAGTTGGCGGGTATGCTTACTTCTATGACTAATTCTGAGGCTTTGATTATTTTGACTAATGTGGATGGAGTGTATGATAAATCTCCTCTGGATAGTTCTGCTAAGTTGATAAAAAAAATATCTTATGATAAGGTAATAAAGATAGATGAGGAGAAGTCTAAATTGGGGCGTGGAGGTATGAAAGCTAAGCTTTCTACTGCGCAGAAGTTGGCTAGTCTAGGTGTTGATGT
This sequence comes from uncultured Verrucomicrobiales bacterium, assembly GCA_964445335.1. GTDB lineage: Bacteria > Verrucomicrobiota > Verrucomicrobiia > Verrucomicrobiales > Akkermansiaceae > WTJZ01. Next base: position 1,653 of record CAYUKP010000157.1, on the reverse strand, counting down.
GTTTATTGGAAATGGGTTTAAGGATGAAACTATCTCTTCTATTTTTGATGATGGTTTTGAGGGTACTCATATAGTTTCTGACAAAAAGGTGTCTGAGTCTGTGCGTTGGGTTGCTCATAATGAAACTTTTTCAATATCTAAGCTGATAGTGAATGATGATTTGGCGGAGAAGTTGGCTAACGGTGAAAAAGAAGATGTGTTGTTGGAACATATTGTTTCTGTGGATGGAGATTTTTTTGCGGAAGATGTTGTGAAAATAACGGATAAAAAATCAAGGAGATTGGGGGTGGGGATGGTGTTGTGTGATAAAGAGAACTTTTTTTCTGAAAAGGTCTTGATTAAGTCTAATTATATGTATTTAAATATTGTTCAGTGAGTTCTTTTGAATCGTTTTTAAATAAAAATTCTGTTTTTAAAGTTGTAGCGACGGCTGCTGAGAAGTTGTCGTTGGATACTTATGTGGTTGGTGGTTTTGTTAGAGATTTGATTTTGAAACGACCTTCTAAAGATATTGATTTTGTCTGTATTGGTAGTGGGATTGCTTTGGCTCAGGCTGTAAGGGATGAGCTTGGTGAGGACAATTGTTCTTTTTCTTATTTTAAGAATTTTGGGACTGCAATGATAAAAACACCTGATTGGGAGTTGGAATTTGTGGGGGCTAGGAAGGAGTCTTATAGAGAGGATTCTCGAAAGCCTTTGGTGGAGGATGGTACGTTGAAAGATGACCAGAACCGAAGGGATTTTACAATTAATGCTTTGGCTATTAGTTTAAATAAGGGTGATTTTGGTGTTTTGGTTGATCCTTTTGGTGGGGTTGAACATTTGAGGTCTAAAACCATTATTACTCCTTTAGATCCTGATGTTACGTTTAGCGATGATCCTTTGCGAATGATGAGGGCGATTCGTTTTGCTTCGCAATTGGGTTTTGATATTGAAGCTGAAACGTTTGCTTCTATTCAGCGAAATAGCGAGAGGATTAAAATTGTATCTAAAGAAAGAATTACTGATGAATTGAATAAGATAGTGCTTTCAAACCCGCCTTCTTATGGGTTTAATTTACTTTTTCAATCGGGTTTGCTTCATATTATTTTTCCTGAAATGGTTGCCTTGCACGGGGTGGAAACTATTGATGGTAAGTCTCATAAAGATAATTTTTATCATACGTTGCAGGTGTTGGATAATATTGCTAAGGTGTCTGATGATTTATGGTTAAGATGGTCGGCGATTATGCATGATATTGCGAAGCCTCGTACTAAACGTTTTGATAAGAGGGTGGGTTGGACGTTTCATGGTCATGAAGATAAGGGGGCTCGTATGGTCGGTGGGATTTTTAGGACTATGAAGTTGCCTATGAATGATAGGATGAGGTATGTCCAAAAATTGGTGCGTCTTCATTTGCGACCGATTGCTTTGGTGAAGGATGAGATTACGGATTCGGCGATTAGAAGGCTATTGTTTGAAGCTGGTGATGATGTGGAGGATTTGATGAAATTATGTAGAGCGGATATAACTTCTAAAAACCATTCGAAGGTTAAAAAATATCTTAATAATTTTGATGTGGTTGACCGTAAGTTGAAGGAGGTGGAAGAAAAGGATCAACTTCGTAATTTTCAACCTCCAATTTCGGGTGAGGATATTATGAAGGTGTATGAT
>CAYUKP010000156.1:3580-5016 GCA_964445335.1 uncultured Verrucomicrobiales bacterium | reverse complement strand
GCCTAGGCTTAGGTTTGTATGAGAAGGATCTGGCTGGGTTGAAGTAGTAAGAGTTGCGTAAGAAACCCATTCTCCTGCTGGATCCTCACTGACAAGTGTGTCTGAAGTGAGTTCACCAGCGGCACACAAACCCTCAATATCTTGGAGTGAGGCAGGGCCATAGACTTGCCCTTCATTTTTAAAATATAACGCCATGTCCAAGCGGTTGGCGTTATTGTGGTTTAAATCAAGCTTTTATTGCTTGTTTCGTGGGGGCGTAAGAGATCACTCTTAGCGTTGGAGCTTCTCTACATACTTGGCTAACATGTCCGCCTCTAAATTGATACGCTGCCCCACGGCTTTTTCTTTGAGGTTCGTCGCTACAAAGGTATGAGGAGTAATCCAGAAGACCGCACTATTGTCAGTCAACTCTGCAATGGTGAGAGAGATTCCGTCGAGACATAACGCCCCCTTTGGGATACAGTATTTATGAATGCCCGCTGGCAGAGATACTTCATAGCGGTGATCTTGGCCGTCTGAGGAAAGGTCGATCACTTGACCGACTTCATCTACGTGCCCTTGGACAAAGTGCCCTCCCAGTCTATCACCTACCGCTAAAGCACGCTCTAGATTTACGAGTGTTCCTTCCTGAAGCTCCCCGAGAGAAGTTACCATAAGAGTTTGTTTGAGAATATCAAAGGAGATCGTTTCCGCATCAAACTCCACGACCGTGAGACAACAACCATTAATCGCAACAGAATCGCCTAAGGCGACCTCTGAAGCAAAAGGAGCAGTCAGAGTTAACCTCGCTTGCTCACCGCGCTCTTCTAATGAGATGATCTTACCAACTGTTTCCACAAGTCCTGTAAACATAGGTTTTACCTACGCTTGAATGATGCTTTCCGCAACTCATAAAAAAACGCTTCGATATCGAAGCGTTTTTAAAATTAGGGCTTAGGTGGTTGATCCTAAATTAATGATCATCCCCGTGTGTTGCGTGAGACTCCTCGTGATGATGTGGGTCTTTGTGGTCATGTTGTCCATGCATGCCTTTAGAAGGCAGCAGCATAAAGCAAGCGCCCATAATTAATGTTGGGATCAATGCACCTTTCGCAAGGCTTGCAGGAGAAACACCACCCTTAAAGTATTTGCCTAAGATGGACTGTCCAGCAGGGTTTGGAGCATTTGCAATAACGGTTAGACCACCACCTGTTACAGCACCTGCTACCACAGAATACTTCGCAATATCGCTTAGACCAGGAGCTTGTGAAGCAAGGAAGGTAATCGCTGCGTTGTCATTGAATGCTGTGAGTACCGTTGATCCGATCATGAGAATCCAGTGATTATCAACAGAGGTCATAAGAACCTCAATCCACCATGCTTGGCAACGACCGTGGATCACTAAAGCTGCTAAGAAAAACCCTACTAAAAGAGGGGATCTCATCTTTACATCATTC
>CAYUKP010000156.1:0-3570 GCA_964445335.1 uncultured Verrucomicrobiales bacterium | reverse complement strand
ACATCATTCTGGTGATGTCCTGTTGCTTCGGTGAATCCTATGAGGAATAAAAACCCTCCGATAAAGAGCACAGGATAATGATTCATGGCTACTGTCCAAGCAAGGAAACCAAGGTGAACAAGGGTCACCCACATAGGCACAGGGTCTTCACGTTCTTCCCACTTGCGAGATACGATTGTTGCTGAGTCCAATGCAGGCTTAGACAACTTCGCGAATTCTCCCTTGAAGATCATAAAGTAAAGTCCATTAGCGATGATAATACCAATGGCAGCTTTCCATCCATAGTTGGCCATCATGAAGTCTGTCCCCCAATGCCAAGGTGTGGCAACCATCAGAACAGGTGGAGCCGCAAAGTGGGTCAATGTTCCACCTACAGAAATATTAACGAACAAAAGTCCGAGGGTAGCGTAAGCAAACTTTGGAGAAGGGTTTTTCTCGAAGAATTTCTTGGCTAAAAGCATCGCAGAGATTGTCATGGCTGCTGGCTCGGTGATGAATGAGCCAAGCAAAGGTGTAATCGTCAATGCGGAAAACCACCAGGCAGCGTCACTCCCCCCAAAGAGTCCAGCAACTTTGTTTACCACGTTTTCTGCAAAAATTACGACAGGACGAGTGGCGGCAATCGCCATGATAATTACTACGAATAGCGGTTCGGTGAAGTTTACATCATGCCCGAGATACTGTTGCACTTCCTTTACTCCAGCCATGAGGTCTCCCTCCTGAATCCCGAAGAAATAAAGAATTGCTCCAACTAGGGCAATTACCCAGATGCCAAAAACAGCCTCAACTTCTCCTAAGAAGTGAAAGAGGTGATACCTAAAGGATTCATCATCTCTAGCATCGTCTTCGGGCTTATCTTCTGCACGACGCTTCTCTCTTTTGATCTTTTCCTTATGGTTTTTCTTTTGCTTGTGAGCCATTGCGGTAAACGTTCCCGCAAGGAAGGTATGGATAATAGCTAAGAGGAAAATAATGGTGGCTACGACATTGAACTTTCCAAGTTTCCCCTCAGTTCTGGCCGCGAGCTTTTCTCCAATTGTTCCATCGACCTTTTTATAAAGTTTCAATGGGGTAGGGAATTTCGCATATTGGTCGTGTTTCAGACCGAGTTCTGGATTGTCGTACTTTGAATATGCAGGCTTTACTTCTGCAGCTGAGGTCAGAGACATAGACCCAGCTAAACCGATGAATAGATAGCAGATTATATGGAATAATCTTAATTTATTTCGTATATGCATTGGCCTTTCTCATACTATATATTAGAAACCTCGCAATGAATATTCGTTGTGATTTTCATTTATCTTCTTACGCTCCTCCTTGCCATGCGTCGACTTCTGTTTTTTAGCGTTCTTATCCTGACTCATTGCACAGGTCCCCCCGTAGTAGAGCCCCCAATGTTACGACGGTCGCCTCTCCCCAAGCAACCAATGAAAACAAAGGAGCCTAGCCTAAAGGAGCAACCGCTTCCAGAAGACCTTGTCTGGACAGACCCAGATAATCCTAATCAAATTCTTGAGATCAACGCCCTTAAGGAGGGAGTCGAAAAACCATGGTTGGAAGACCTTTTGGCAGCTCAACGGCTCTCTTATGTAAAGGCGCAACCGCTGCTCCTCTGGTTTACAAACCCAAAGGAAAATACACCTAGTGAATCTCTTGCGCAGGAAGTCTTTGAGACTTCGTGGTTTAAAACATGGAGCCCAAAGAACCTAGTCAAACTACGCATCAGCCCAAAGCATCCAGATTATAGAAGCCTTAAAAAGCGCTTTCATCTCATGGGGCATCCAATCGTTCTCCTAATTTCTCCAGACCACTCTGTCCTCGCAAGGTATTCAGGGTTTCAGAAAGGGAAGGGCGCGAGCTACCAAATCAAGCTGCAGAGAATAATAGAGGCTTCTGAAGACAAATGTGATGCTTGGAAGCACTCTATGCAGAACAAAGGGTATAGAGTGTTTACTGGTAAAAATGGAAAGCAAATTTTTGGTAAGATGCTTTCCTACACAAAGGAGAGGCTCTTAATAGTCGAGCCGAACGGTAGAGAAACTGTAACGAATATATCGTATCTCTCTCCACCAGATAAAAAATCTCTTTTGGAGATTAAATAAACATATTTAATACCGTGCAGAAGGATATTATGAAAGCAATAATAAGGGTTACAGTAAAGATTTTGACCGATACGTGAACATCATTTTTAGTCATACCTTACACGTAATGTCTCCCATCTGATTTAGCAACTTGAAAATACATTATTGCTATCATGTGTTGGGAATTGGTAAGAACTCTTCACCATGGTGAACGATCACTATACAGAATCTTTGAGGATGGGGCGTCAATTCCTCTCATGGGCTATTCTTATTGAATGTTTAAGTTTGGTAGAGCTACTCCCCATCACCGCATCTAAAGAACTCAATATTTTTCTCACAATTGTCTATACAGTCGAGTTGGGACTCATTGCGTATGGTATATACAAGGTCGGACAGTATTATCAATTCTCCCTTGCCAAGAAATTACTCTACACAGCAATCTCAGCAACTCCTTTCATCGGAATATTAATTGTGATGTTAATGGAGAAAAAGTCGTCTAAAAGTCTTAGGCAAGAGGGATACCAAGTAAACTTTTTTGGTGCATCTCGGCTTACGGTTTCATGAGCCAGTTATTACAAGAGGTAGACGCTTCTGCTCTTCCAAAGACAGCTCTCCAACTTTGGCATAAAGCTCTTTTAGCGACAAAGATCCATAATGATGATTATGCGGTCTTATTGCTTTCCAACCTTCTCAAGACCTATCCTGGATTTGTAGAGTGCCGAAAGCTCCTTCGAAGAACTCAAATTTCTATGGCTAGTCCCCTTAAAAAGCCCCATTCTAACAAGGGGAAGGGGGTGCTGCTTCTTATGAAAGTCCGCTCTAAAAAAAAGCCTCAACAAACGTTGGAAAGAATTGAAGGGCTACTCTCTAAAGACCCTTTCAGTATCACCCTTAATGAAGGCTTGTTCCAATGTGCGGTTTCATTAGGCCTTACCGAAACAGCAGAATTTGCACTCGAAACGATTCATACGTATAACCCAACCCATACCTCAACTCTCCATAAGCTTGCCGAACACTATAGTTCATGTGCCAAATACTCCGAAGCTGCCAGAGTTTATCAATCGATTATTCATCATAAACCGCATGACACAAAAGCCGTGCGTAAAGAAAAAGACTGCATTGCAAAGGCATCCATGACGCAAAACCAATCTATAGCCTCTACTCAAGAGACCATTGACAAAGAAACCTAAGAAACTGATACTTTTATCATGAGTCGCTCAATTGCTCAAACGGTGAGCTTAGGTCAACAAACATACCCTCTTTGCATGTCATGCCATGGTATCCATGGAGAAGGCATAGAATTACTGGGGCCACCTCTTGCGGGGTCTGAATGGGTAACTGGTCCTCCCGAAAACCTTATCCGCATGCAGTTCCGTGGCCTCATGGGGCCAATTGTAGTCAAGGGGGTAGAATGGAACGGGGTGATGATGGCTAATGCTCCAACTCTCAAGACAGATGAGCGAATTGCGGCTGTCTTAACATATATTCG
>CAYUKP010000155.1:0-5031 GCA_964445335.1 uncultured Verrucomicrobiales bacterium | reverse complement strand
CCGAGAAGAACTACTTGAACACCTTCGAAGGAGAGGTCTTCCCAATCAATTCCTGAGAATGTCGAGTGAGCCTTGTCTACAGATGAGGAAGGAAGGTCGATAAGGAAAACCTTGTTCTCTGTGTCTTTAAGGACAGCGGAGATGACCCCTTGCATAGTGTAGTTAGCTTCTGTGAATCCATCCGAATCACTAATTTGTGCATGTGGCCATTGTGCTCCTACGAGAGATTGGAATGATCCACCTGAGTCTAGATCAAAGCAACGTGGCGTAATACCAAGATAGAACTCATACCAAAAATGTAGTAGAGCCAATTGGCTAGTTTTACCGGAACCACCTTTAAGGCCAGCTTGAATAACAATAATTTTTTCAGACATGATAATAATAATTCAATCTAAGATGAATACATATGGTTCACACACTTCTCTTAGTAATCTATAGAATACAGCATAAATACAAATGTTTATTCAGTTGTAAACAGGCTCCTTTCTAGTCTGATAAGATAAATAAATTTAAAATATGAAGAAGACAAGAATAGAAATTAAAATTTATTAGTCACGAGAGAGGTTTTGGCAGAAGGGGCGTGCAAATTCAAATGGGGTCTTACTTTGGTTGATTGCTTATTCCATAGGGGGGAGCAGTAAGTTGCTATAATTTAGATCCATACCAGAGGTATCTAGATCAAATGTTTCGGTGTCAAAACCGACGTTTTCGTTGATTTCACTCAATAGAATACGAGGGTGACAGTACTGGTCGATCAGGCGTCCACCATAGGTAAGCTCTACAAGATACCCATAGTATTCACGTTTTTGGTCTGAAGAATCTTTTGGGAGGAAGTAACGCGCAATTAACGTTTCGGTGCCATTGCGACGCCAATCTACCACCGTGTCTTGCCACTCACATGCGGCTTTGTTTTCGGGAAGGCAGGGGACGATTTCTGAGCCGACTTTGTCGTAAATTCTTACGGAAACAGTCATCTGTGAAGGGTCTATGGGAGTAGAAGGGGACGCTAGAATAGGGATGGTTAATTGAATGCTTTCGCCTATTTGGATGCGGGGGTCTCGGAAGAAGTTTACGCACCCAATTGTTAGTTCGGTATCGCTTTTTTCCTTTGGTTCGACTCCTTGCTTGAGTTTTTCGGTTGCGGTGCGGTAGAGGTCGCCAGCGGATTCTAGCCCTAAGCTGATGACGGACTCGTATGAGGCTGATGCGTTTTCGTAGAGCCCCATGGCTTCATACATATCCCCAAAGAGGAAAAGTGTGTGAGGGTTCTTAGGGGATTCCTGTAACGCTTGTTCGAGGCTGACTGCCATGAGACGGAGGTCACCAACGGCACGAGCTCTTTTGGCATCCGTTACGAGTTCTCGAACGGTAGCGTTTGTTATCTTAGGATCGAAGGAGAACTGCTCATCTTTTTTCATTTCTGCGACAACTCGTTGGCTGGTGAAGTCTTTGGCAGTAATGCGCTGGGAGATTTGTTCAAATGGTTCGGGTGCGAGAATGGGAACCGGTGCGGATTCGGGTTCTGGACGCGGGACGAATTTGGTGACCTCTTTCTCGACTACTTTGATTACAGGCTCTGTTTTGGTTCTTTTGAGGACACCTAATCCAAATAGATAGAGTTGTAATAAAATCAGGCTCAGTAGGAGGAGTAATAGGATCGCAAATGGCGAAACTTTTGTTCTTGTGTGCTGATTTGAATCCATGGGAGGAGGTCTCTAGTCTAATGTGAAGCGAAGATTGTAAAGAAGGTTGTTTGGAAGATTAGGATGATTTTCAGAAAAGAAAAATTAATTTAGTTTCAAACCACCGTTGGTATGTCTTACGAGGTTTGTCATGGATACACAAAGCTTTTTTATTTGCATACTAGGCATTGTTGGGGCGTGTATTGGCTCCTATCTAAATGTGGTAATTTATCGCATCCCACGAGGGCAGAGTTCGAGTCAGCCTAGGCGGTCGTATTGTCCTGCGTGTCAGGTGAAGATTCCCTTTTATCGTAATGTGCCCATTCTTACCTGGATGATACAGAGAGGTCGGTGTCATGCGTGTCAGGAGTCTATTTCATTTCGGTATGTTATAGTGGAGGTTCTGACGTGTGTCCTCTTTATAGCTCTGTGGATTCATACGCCTGACTGGAGAGTTTTGATCAGTGTAGTGTTTGTCTCTTTGTTAATAGCAATTTCTTTTATTGATGCGGAGCATTACATTATTCCAGTGAATTGGTGCTGGTTAGGAGGTTTGCTGGCTCTTTTTGCTAATGTGTTTTGTCCAACGTTGATTTCCGATAAGGGAAGTCACTTATTGGGTTATGTAAAGAGGTTATGTCATGTGGAAACTGTTGATACCTCGTTTCTTCTGTCTCTTATGGGAGGATGTTTGGGATTTATCATTCTGCAAGTAGTGGTTGTTTTGGGTAAATTGGTATTCGGGACAATTCGGCATACCTCAGAGGTGGCTCAGCCTTGGTTTCTCAAAGAGCCAGAAGAGGAGTTTGATGAATTACAGTTTGTATACGGGGAGACCTCGTACGGTTGGAGTGATATCTTTTATCGTAAGTCGGATCGTATAGAGATGGAGTCAACTCAGATCAAATTAGATGGCAAACCAATAGGCGCTGGAGCGGTGACGATTAGGGAGAGGGTGGTTACGATTGATGCAGTGGAGTATGATATTACAAGGCTTCAATCTCTAGAAGGACAGACTCATCGGGTCACGATCCCAAGGGAAGCGATGGGAGGCGGTGATCCACCTTTACTAGCTATGATAGGAGCCTTTTTGGGGCCATACGCGGTTGTTTATACCTTGTTTTCTTCTTCTGTATTTGCGCTTCTCTTTGCCTTTGGGGCGAGGTTAGGGTTTGGTAAGCCTCTCCCCTACGGACCATTTCTCGCAATGGGTGCCATGAGTTGGATCTTTGGGGGGGATCGTATCTTCCAATGGTATTTATCTATCGTAGGGTGAGCAAAGTCGGGGCGCTATTTATTAATAGGAGGTTTATTGTGGGGGGTTCCTCGGGCGAGTTTATGGTGTGCTTTGGTGAAGTCTCCACTTGCTAGAGCAGCTATAATCGAAAGTTCACCAGCTAAGAGTAGTCCTGCGCACACTTCGGCTAGTGCGGCACTTTTGCCCTTTCCGGAGAGGTTCATTAACTCTAGGCAAGCGTTTTGAGATGGAAGCCCAGTGCCTCCACCAACCGTTCCTACCATAATTCCGGGTAAAGTGACGGAGGTGTATAGGTCGTTCGACTCTGTAACGTCGAACCGTGTTACGCCCATTGTGGATTCGGCGACACAGGCTGCGTCTTGTCCGGTGGCGATGTAGAGAGCAGCTAGTCCGTTTGCAAAATGACCGTGGACGCCCATGGTTCCACTCAGCACCCCGCCGATTGCAGAGACTGTCCAGTATTCGAGCATTTGCGCAGGAGTGACATGGAGATATTTCTTGAGGAGATCGGCAGAGATGATGCAGTCAGCTGTGACTTTCTTGCCCCGAGTTGAGCTAAAGGCGTGAGAACTGGCTTTCTTGTCTCCAGACATATTGCCTTCGATATAGATTTGTCTGATCGCACCTGGGTATTGGGACTTGATGTAATCGCAGATGGCTTGGGTGGCAATGGTGACCATATTTTGTCCAGACGCGTCTCCTGTGGTAAACTCAAACTTCAGGTAGACGTGGTTGCCCTCAATGGTGACTCCAACGTCTTGTAGGCGTGCGTAGTTTGAGGTGGCCTCAGCTGTCGCCTTTAATGTTTCAAACTTTGGGATAGCCCATGCGACGAATTGCCCTGATTCGATCACTGAACGAAAGGTGAATGCGGGGCTACGTGTAATCAACTGCATTTGTAAGGCGGCTGAGCACCCCCCACAGGCCGAGAGCAGAGCAGCTCCTCTATGATAACTTGCGACGAGCGCGGCTTCTGTTGTCGCGAGAGGTATGGGGTAATCTCCAGAGGCAAACAGGCCATTGACCCTGAGAGGGCCGACAATCCCAATAGGTAATTTTACTGTACCAATGCAGTTTTCGATGTTTCCTTGGAAGCTGTTGAGATGCGCAAGAGTCCACTCATCTGTGAGGTCAGGGTGACGTTCGATACCGAGCTCACGCCAATGGCGTTCGGTGCGTTGCGTGTTCACTTTGGCTGAGGGGGTAAAGGGGCGTGGTATGTTTGTCTTATTAGGAAGTAAGCGTGTAGAGACTTCTTCTACAGACCTTTTATTGAGGATATATTCAATTTGTCGATGAGACAGAGCTTGCTTACCAGACATGGGGAGGTTTTTACCATAGACATTGGCGTGTTTACGAGCGTGAAGGTGCAGTAAAATGACTTTATATTTGAGATGGCAAGATGCATAGGGGCGCTTGACTAGAGCCGTTGCTTATCGGCATGATTTTTCTTATGATTGTAGCAGTAGATGTTCTTTATTCAGAGAGTACAGCTTTGGTTGCAGCGGTTGTCTTTCAACAGTGGGATGCGAAGGAGAGCCTAGCGACCTATACATTAAAGAGAGAAGGAGTGGCGGAGTATATACCTGGTAAGTTTTATCTAAGGGAGCTGGAACCCATTAAGGCCGTGCTTACACGCGTTGGTAACGTCGATACGGTGGTGATAGATGGTTATTGCTATTTAGATGAATCTGGGCAGAAAGGCTTAGGTGCGCATCTATATGATGCGACAGCAGGTAAATATACAATTGTAGGAGTGGCCAAGAATTCGTTTAAAGGATCTCCTCATGCTGTTCCTGTGTGCCGAGGCGATAGTAAAAAGCCTCTTTTTATCACGTCTGTGGGAATGCCTCAAGAACAAGCAGCGGATTACATTTCTCACATGTCCGGTGACTTTAGAATGCCGACTCTCCTAAAGAAGGTCGACTCGATGACTCGGGGGCTGAGAGAATAGGGTGAAACACCCTGATTCACATGAGGACGCGGTAATTATGGATTCACCTGCTATCTCATTTTTATACTTGATTACGGAGGTTATGCCTTTAATCGTTAAGTTAAAATTATGGTTATTCTTGCTTTGAATGCTGGGAG
>CAYUKP010000154.1:0-5034 GCA_964445335.1 uncultured Verrucomicrobiales bacterium | reverse complement strand
AAATAAGGCAATGTAGAGCGCAACATTTATGATGTTACCAGAGGCAGAGGTCTCCCTTCGGTAGACATCGACCAGATAGGAGATGCCTTGGAAGGTGAAAAAGGAAATGCCGATCGGCATGATAATCTCTTGGGGGGTTTTGAGGAAGTCGACCGGGATAGGAGGGAGGTTTTCTAAGATGAATCCCATGTATTTGTAATACACCAGACCGCCTAATTGTAATGTAATGCCCCCAGAGAGAAACGCTTTGCTTAAACGCGGGAGATTACGATTCTGTCCGGATGATATCCCCAGAGCTGCGCCGTAGTTGAGCAGGATCGATCCTATTAAATAGAGGATTAAGATCGGCTCCCCCCAGAGATAAAACGCCAGACTTAGAGCGAGGAGGACAAGGTTCTTTGCTCCCCTTGGGCTGAGAAAATACAGCAATAATGCCAAAGGTAAAAAAAGAAATAAGAAGGTAATCGAACTAAATCCCATAAGTCTCTCAGAATACGTAAGCTGTTAGAGGGAAGATTTGAAATGGTCAAAGCAAGCTTACTAGTTTTTTGGGTTTTCATAGGACTTAGGGCACTTTAGGGGGAATGGAGTTCGTATAAGAACGACCCACATGGGGGCATAAAAAGGGCGCCTGAGTTTCTCGGATTCTATGTGAACTGCTCTGATATTTTGGAGTTGTGATGAGGAGCACTTAAACGTAAGAGTAGAAAGGTGGATGAGGAGAAGGCAAGGTTAACAAGAGAGGAGATCAAAGAAAGGCTTCTCGCGTTGCGTGACCTGCCTTATTATAAGGATGAGGAGGTATGGCGTATAGCGATTGTGACCTTTAGTGTGCGCCAAGCTCTGCGTGTCTTTCCGTTGTTAGGTAGAGAAGGGAATTTCTACTACTGGAAGAAAGCTCAACGTCTTCCTTATTTAGAAGCGGTTGAAGTATCTATTTTAGAGGCGCTCTTGTACACTAAAGGAAGTCTCATAAAAGGACGCCGTAGAATTCAACCAGCATCAGTTGGCGCCTACGCCGACGCTTACGCCGCCTTCGCTTACGCCGCAGCCTCCGCTGCTGCCTTCGCCGTCTACGCCGATACCGCGACCGCCTCCGTCGATTTCGCCGCCTCCGCCGCCGCCCCGGACGTCGCCGCTGCTGATTTACAAATACTAGAGAGAGGTGGAAAATTAATTGAAGCACCCCTTTGGAAGAATGGATTTCCTAAAAGGGAGCTGAGCATTCTTAGTGACTTATGGCAAAAAGCCCTTAAAGAAATCAACGCAGAAGATATTGGACAGCGTTATGAAAAACTCTCTCAAGGGCATTATGATTGGGCGGAAATTAAACAGGTGGTGAGTGCATGGTATCTTAAAAATGGGCATGAAGACCCTGTCCGAAAGGAAGTCCGAGAGCAAAAGGCAATCAACTATGATAAATCGGTAAAGTCGGAGGGGGTAACTGTGGAAGAATCCTTAGAATTCCTACCTTATGCGCGTGCGCTTGCGTCCTTTGTCTCATATCCGGCGACTGACATCCCACTGACGATCTCGATAGAAGGCAATTGGAGCTTTGGGAAGACCTCGTTTCTCCGCATGGTGCAGGAGGAGTTGTTATCGGAAGGTAAAAGACAAGTCATCTGGTTTAACCCGTGGCGACATGATGCAGGGGAGAGCATCCAAGGGGCGTTTCTCTTTAGCCTACAGAAACAACTCCGCAAGGGAATGCGTCCTCGCCGTTTGGCCGGGGAATTGCGCTTGTTGTGGTATCAGACGAAGTCGCTCTTGATTTCCTTAGTTTGTGTGGTTCTCATCAGCGCTCTTATTGTTTGGGCAGTCTCTCACGTCAGTGGGTTGACTTTTGATGAACTGAAGAGCTTCTTCCAGAAGCCTCAAGGAGACAAGGAGAGTAAAGGGGGCATAGAGAGATTAGTTGGAATCAGTGCGGTGATACCGACGATTGTATGGGGGTATAAAACCTATCAAAAAACACTCAGACAGCAGTTTAAGAAGGCTTACCTGAAGGGGAATGAATTGGCGAAAATTGGGTTTGCAGAGAAGGCGAGTGAGCGCTTCCAGCTCTTGCTCAAGAGTTTTACCTCTCAGAAAAAGAGCGGGAAGGGTAGAGAGCCACTCTACATTATCATTGATGACCTAGACCGTTGTGCAGCGCCGAAGGCGGCCGAGTTGCTGGACTCGCTCCAGCTTCTGATGTCGGGGGGCGGAACATCTGAGGAGCCTTTACCCGTGATCTTTCTCTTAGGGCTCGATCGGGAGAAGGTGGCGGCTGGCGTCGCGGTGAAGTTCAAGGATATGCTCCCCTACGTGGGGCAAGGGCTACCCGAGAAGGGGGAAGAAAAAATGGAGGCGGGTCGCACCTTTGGATACGAATATCTACAAAAGTTCATTGGAGTGCCCTTTCGCATTCCCTCGCCCTCGCCAGATAATATGGAGCGTTATGTGGAGTCTCTCATTTCTACCGCAACACCTTCTGCAAATGCAGGGTTGACCGAAGAAGCGGAGGCTTCGAAAAATCAGACTAAGGATAAGCCTACGAAAGGGAGGGCGTCTCAAAGGAATGGGGTGTTGGATGAGTGGCAGGATGACACCTCTCCTCTCAAATTTCTGAAAAAGCAACCCAAGAGCCAAGACGAAAGAGATTACGAAATCAAGAAGATCGAACAAACCCTCAATTTCAAGACGGCCTTGATGTTAGCCGCCGAACTACTTGGGAACAATCCCCGACGGGTTAAACAATACCGCAACCTGCTCTCGCTAAGGGTTTACCAAGCATATCAACCCGAGATCGGCCTCTTTGAGAAAGGGGTAACGATCGAAATGATCGCCAAGGTGCTCATGATCGAACTCGCCCGTCCCACTCTCTACCGCGCCTTGGATGAGAGCCATGATGTCAAAGCATACGTTTGTGCCGTTCTGAGGGGCGAGGAGGAGTCATTGGCAGGGCAAAACCCATTAAACGCACCTGATGAGGCATGGTTACGAGGAGCCATGAATGCGCTAAATCAAGGTCTCACCTTTGGGTTGACAAAGGCGGACTATACGGGCTTCCCATCCGCCACCGAACTTCAAAAGATCTTTGCCATTAGCCCCGCAGCACCGAAGGAAGAGGTCGAGATCAGTGAAAAGGCCGAAGAGTAGGGAGGCGGGAGTGACTCAGTTTGACCTCATTTGTGGAGTTTATACCATCTGTCATGCCTCGCTTATCTAAAAAACTTTCCCAAAAATCGTCCACCTTGACTCTTCAAATGGGGTGAGGTTTCTTTGATGCCTAGGATCTAACATTGAAATCACTTGAGGTCTCGGTTATACGGTTGCAACCGAACCTGTAAGCATCTCCAGCAACATTAGTTGCTCTAGAGGGGGAAGAAAATTAAAATTGTCATGCCACAATGAAAAAAACGCTCCAATATAAAGAGGATATTCTCCTAGGAAATGTCGAAGATAAGGCGAACTTAAAAAACCCTATTGCACGCGGAATGGTGAGAGGGTTTGATAATTCTTTGTTCGAGTTAATTAGGAGGGCTCAACCTCGAAGTATGCATGAGGTCGGCTGTGGAGAGGGGCGGTTGACGTATAAGATTGCCGAACAATTCCAAATCCCGATGAGGGCTACGGATCTGAGCCTTGATATTGTAGAACAGAAAGGAGATGGAGATTGTGCAATAGATTTTGTGGAGAAGAGTATTTACGACTTGAGTAAGGCGGAGGACGCCGCAGATGTTGTGATTTGTTGTGAGGTGCTAGAGCATTTAAAAGACCCCGTGCAAGCCTTGCAAGCTCTCAAGGGGCTAGAGGCACGATGTTACATATTTTCTGTCCCGAGAGAGCCGCTTTGGCGTTTTTTGAATCTCTGTAGAGGGAAGTATATCTCAGACTTAGGTAACACTCCTGGGCATTTGAATCATTGGTCGAAGAATAAGTTTTTAGCCCTCTTGCAGAGGCATGGATTTCAAGTGAATGTCATCAAAACTCCTGTGCCTTGGGTGATGGTTTCGTGTGAACTGATTTAAGTTTTTATTCAATCTAGACTCCTTCTTGCCTTGAGTTCAGATAATAGAGGTTTACTCCAAAAGATTTGGTCTCAGGGGGTAAGAGGCTTTTTGAGTCAAATGTTGGCTCTGGTTGTTAGGTCGCTTTATCTCGTATTTTTAGCCAGAGTTTTATCACCTGAGGATTATGGTGTTTTGGCTTATGTTTATACCGTGAATGGAGTACTAATGTTGTTATCTCTGTTGAACAGTCAAACGCACCTTATTTGTGATTATAAAGTAAAGGGAGCTGGGGTTTTACAGTGGGATTGGTCGGCGAAGGTGTGGATAGGTTGCTCTTTGACTCTATTAGTATTCGGTCTCTCTTTTGTAGAGGAGGAATGCGCGATGGTTATGCGTATCTTAGCCTTTAGCATGTTGCCGAGAATGCTTTGTTTCTGGTCTGAGTGCTGTCTGCGATGCTTCCAGAAACCTCAGCTTTATTATTTGGTTGTGTTGCTGTGTGAAGGGGGGAGACTTGCGGTCTTGTTGGCGTTCAGCGAGATTAGCCTTTTTGTGTTAGCGTTAGTGGACTTGGGTGTTTTCGCTTTGCAGGCAGTGGTTTTGTTAACGACTGTTTGGAGGGTAGGAAGTCATAAACTCGTTCTGAAGAGTCGGAAGAAGCACACGCATTCTCAGAGGGTTTGGCAACCCTACCTTCTGAGTGTAAAAGCGGTATTTTCTTATCTTGGGATTAACTTTTTGTTTTTTGTTTTAATCGTTTTAGGGAAGCATGTCATAGAGGCTCCGTTGACTTATGTGAATTTTGTCTTGTTGATGCAGGTGTGTTCAATGGTTCTGAGTGCGTTAGATAATTTTACGTTGTCTGCCTTACCTTTCGTATCGAAAATCAAAAAGTTAGATCACTTGATGCTAAGCATTGTTGGTGCGCTGACGATCTTGGGCGTAGGCGGAGCGTTTGTTTACCAAGCCCTTGAGCTGAAATGTTTTTCTCAAATCTTTGGCCCTCATTATCAGCTGGTGGACTCTTATGTTCCTCAAG
>CAYUKP010000153.1:0-5042 GCA_964445335.1 uncultured Verrucomicrobiales bacterium | reverse complement strand
ATTATAAGGAAATCCTACGTGTTGTAGAGGATGTGCTTTCAAACCTCCATACGTATTGTCCCGATTATAATGAAGAGACTGGATATGAGTTATCAGGACTTGTGTGGCATCAAGGCTGGAATGATCACGTCAACACAACATATACCAACGAATACACAGATAACCTTACTCATTTGATTCGCGACCTTAGAGAAGATTTGGGAGAGAGCTTCCCTGTCGCTATTGCCACAACAGGAATGCCTATGAAAAGAGATGCCTTACAAGGAACCAACGCTCGCTATAAGGCAATTGAGCAAGCACAATTAAGGTTATTAGAGAGTTACCCTGAATTTAGAGAAAATGTGAAGGTTATTGACTCTAAGCCCTTTTGGAGTGCTATTGAAGAGAGCCCTATTCCTAATGGTAATCAACATTACCATTGGAATAGACATGCAGGCACATTCACGGAAATGGGGTTTGCCCTTGCAGAGGCAATGGCTGAGCTAACTCCTGAAGACGCAAGACAAGCAGCTTCCGCACAGCCCATATCCTCCCAGAGCATTTCCCAAACACAAGAGAACCCACTGGAGGACTTATTTGATACCCTAGATCATTCTGTTGTTAAGCTCTATAGTAATAAGAACAATAAATATATGCGCTCTCACTCGACGCAAAGTTTCAGAGTGCTTTTTAATACAAGTGAGCAGAGTAAAGCCATTGACCTCACTCTGCAAATAAAGGAAATCCATAAAGACCACGTCATAGCGCAGTTCAAAACAGCAGAAAACCGCTACTTGGCTTTATCCTCCAAGTCAGGCGATGCCATTTTTACAAGGAGAAACTCACCGGATAGTTTGTTGCGCATTGACTTCGATGAAGTAGACTGGAATCCAAGCCAAAACTTCCTCAACCTTGTTCTTCGTCATGATGGAGAACGTGTGAAGCTAGGTGTTAATCATAGTGCAGGAAGTCGCGTAGGAAGGTTTTCCCTTAGTGGAAAGGGGCTAGATAATAGTGAGTGCTCTCTACGCCTCATAACAGAGCCGTGAAGAGAAAATACTCTCATGACAAGCCCTCCATAAAGCAATAACCGACAAAGAACTCTCGATCGGTTAAGCATATGTAGGAGCTTCCCACTCAAAAGCGCCTTCTCTTTTGAGACTCTAACTTGGCAATCGCCTTTTTTACTTTCAAGGGAGTCACCGTGAAAAACTCTCTCCTTGAATTGACTCTTTGTCTCTTAAAATATTCATGTAACTGTTGCTCTAGGAGATAAGGATCCGGTGAAGGATGCGTGTATTCTATTTTGAACTTTGTGGGGATGCCTGTGGCTCTATTGAGCTCCTCTACTCGAATAGAGGCATCTTTTCTGGAAGTCATTCCGATTTTAACCATTCCTGGCAGACTGGGGTTCGATAATATATAGACCGAGCCTTTAGGCCGTTTCTTACCCGAATATTGGACTCCTAGACTCTCAAGCCCCAACATACGAAACACTAGCGTATTTATAAAATCATAGCCTACCCTTAAGCTTTTCCAGATAAGAAACAAAGAGAGAAGTACAGCTAAGCAGGCGAAAATAAAAGGCCCCACAATATTTGGAGAGTATTCCACCAGAAAAAACCCTAAAAGTAAGGTAGCACACCCTGCCAAAATCATAGCTTTTGTGTTCATTTGGAAAGTTCTTTTCTGAGTTTCTGTCTTCCTCCGTGTCATTATCAATCTCCTTAATCTCAGATGACGCATTAGAACACGAAAATCTCGAAAAATTATCTCTCAAAATCGTGGAGGTGGTTACCAGTAGAATAAAATGGTATTGGGTTGTGAGAGCTTTACTCGTCTCTTCAATAACTTAACTAGCAGAAACGAGTTTTAAACCCAATTTTTCTGCCTGAGTTTGAAGATGCTTTGCTCTTCTCTGAACTGTTTTCTCATCATATGGTTCTCGTACTTTTATCAGAGTGTAGACAACTCTCGCTAATTTATGTGCAACCACAGTAATTCCTTCAGCTTTACCTAATCGTCCTGATAAAGGAGTCAACTTTTTCAAAAAGTGACTCCATGCGCTGGCGCTTTTAGTCGCACCTTTCCAGAACACGCAATTTACATCTGCTTCCGAAAAAATATTTAGAAAAAAGACCACGTGTTTTATATAGACAAAAAAATCTTTTTGAAATATAATTTTCTACCAACAATTTTCTGTTTTGCTCCGATTACTCTTCTTTCTTTTGGCCATAAGTCCTCTCTTAGCGGACTTACAACGCAACTACAATTACCTCTACTTCGAAAACGGGTTCCCTCGAACAGAGACTGGTGTGAGACGCCCTCAGACCAGCTATGATGATGAGGCACGAGCCAACCCTGATCTAGTCATCCAAACAGGTTATTACAGTATGCGTCTCGAATGCGACACCATGGCGCTCTCGGGGTTCGATGCCCTTGAGGGGAGTGACTATGTCAGCGCTCTCACTGAGGATGTGACAGAGCATACCCCAGCATTCTTGATCCTCCGTGCCTTTGATGGCGCAGAGGTGTATGATTGCACTGCAGGTATTGTCATGGACTCCTCGCCACATCACTTTATTCGCCTCATCGAGGGGGGGCGCTATGTCCAAAGGTTTGATCATATAAACCTTGTCTTCACCTCTCAGACGACAGGCGCAACCAAGAGAGGACGTCTAGAAGTCACGGCTTGGCCCGACCACATCACCCTGAGGCTCGACCTTGGTAGTATGTCAGGCGTAGATGGAGGACAGGTCATGGTCATCACTCCAAGCGGAGAACAGCTTGTTGCAATGGCGTTCAATTCAAACCCTACCCTTACGATCAAACCCCACGAAAACCTAGCTTATGACACCTTAGATCCCTCTACGCTCTTCACATCAACCGAGGGTAGTGACGGATCCACACTCTCTCCCTCATGGGATTCCGGCCTTGGAGCGATTCGGATCGACTACACCGCACCTCGCTTCACCCTTGCCGACCTCGACACCGAAAAAGATACTGTTTATGAGATCGACTTTACCGTAACCAACCCTACCGATACGACACTCGACCTCCCTCTCGCCATCAATTCTTTAGCACCCCGAGCTCTAACAGGCACCTCCATGGTACTCTGTGATAGCGAAGGTCGCCCTCTGGGCATCCCGATGCAGGTCTCTAAAAACTGGCACGCTAACGTCACCTCCCCTCATTCTGGGTTTTGGCTTAGAGGCTATACGATGTTACCTCTCGAACCAGGAGTCACTAAAGACCTCAAGATACGTATCGTTCACGGGTATTGGGCAGATGGCACCGTGGGAGCAGTCTCACACTCGTCCCTCTCATTGATCGGCTGGTCGCAGACAGTCACTTGGAAGTGGGATGAAGCAGCCCTTGGTGCATGGGGTGAGTCTATGACCTTTGATCCGTCTCAGCACGCGGCAGGCGCCTTCATTGGAGATGTTCGACCAACCTTTACGCCTCCCCTCCCAGAAACCAACACCACCTCCCACAATTGGACCGAAAACAATGGCGGGGGCGACTTTCTAAACTACTACGATAGTACAGGAACCTACGTCATGGGCAAACGCCTCAAAACCTGCTACAACTGGATCGGCCCCAATCTCACAGAAGTCTTGTACTCGGGAGTAACCGCCGATAACAAAATCCGCTTCACCTACACGACACGTGGCATTGCGGGACTCGACTACCACCGACGGGCCAATCACTACCGATATGAATTCCTAGAGGATGTCACCTCCCCTACTCGCCTCAGTTTCTACCAGATGGCTGCGGAGTTTTACCCTGGCCCCACCACTACGGCTTATCACTACGGCTCTGCTCTAGGATACCTCGGAGTCTCCGCTGTTGTCCCCGGGGGGAATAGTTATACAGGCGCGCCCGTTCTTCTCTCTGACCGATGGCTCGCTACTGATGACACAATCTCTCTGGATAACTACCGCTCCACCACGAATAGAGGTCTCTATCTCAGCTCTACAACTCTCAATGGAAATCCCATGAATGCCTACATTCACCCCTATGGTCGCACTTGGGGCGCTGACAAACTTCTCTACGATATTGCAGGCAGCACAACCTCAGACTCTTATAGCGCAGGAGACATCGTAGAAGGGAAAATCTCTTACATTATGACTCCTGAGACCACTTCGGATTACTGGGGAGGAGATGCCGAATTTGCCAATCGCCTCAGCTTCCACAGCACCGCATGGCAAGGGGTCTATGACGAGGTTCGTTACAATCATGCAGCCACCGTGACGGCACAGTCTGGCACCCTTCTCGAAAGTTATCCTATCGACATTCAGGCCGCCACTCAAACTCATGGCACAAGCACACTAGCGGAAGTCACCCTTGCAGGAGGAGGCATTGGACACGTTCCTCTCATTATTAGAGGAGTGGCCTTAGGTACAAAACTCGACCTTGAAATTTCCTCAGATGGGACAACCTGGGGTAATCTTTCCAATGTCTCACTAGATGAACACGCCTACTACCAAGGCTACTACAACGCTGACGGCACGATGGACTACGTCTACAGCGTACCTCGCCCAAGCTTTGATCTCAGTGCGAGTTGGCATATTCGAGTCAACGGCACTCTCAGCCACTATGACGCATGGATTGCAGAATACCCTGCGCTTCATTACTCAACCGATGTCAATTCGGATCCAGAGCAAGATGACACCCCCATTCTTCTAGAATACATGCTCAACAACAACCCTCTCGCACCAGACTCCGTTGCGTATCCTGAGGCCACTTTCACTGACGAAAACATCACCCTGACCTTCTTACGACATCTGGGGTCTGGCACAGATAGTACTCAAACGCTAGAGTACAGCACAGACCTAGAAAGCTGGACATCCCTCGCACTCACGGGCACCGTCGCCTCCGAAGTCTCCATTGCCACCCCCACCAGTGAGGATGAGGACTATGAGGAAATCACTGTCACCTTACCTCGTAGTATTGCATCGACAACTCAACCCAAACTCTTCTGGAGACTAACGATCGCTCGCTAACTCAACTCACCTGAGGATAAAAGTACAAAATACCTTTAACACAGATAAGAAACCTTT
>CAYUKP010000152.1:0-5112 GCA_964445335.1 uncultured Verrucomicrobiales bacterium | reverse complement strand
ATATAAGAGTAATTGATAGGTGTGCTTTTGGGTATTTTCAAATCTCCATCATTGATAATTTCATACTTATAAATGATTTCATCCTCATCGCATAAGCCTGATACTTCAACTACATTACCCATAACCATTTCTCTACCTTTGGAAGTAGGTTCTCCGTTTATTGGGTTTATATAGGTGGATTGTACTAAAAAGTTGTTAAGCGCACCATTTGGAAATAAATGATGCTGAGACTGATACTGAGGTATGGTAAGATCGTCATTCACATTAACATTGAAGTAACTATGTTGATTCCATACACTTCTTGCGCGTACCCAGTCTATATTGGTAGCACTGACAGAGATAATGGAGGCTTGTACTCTAGAGGGGCTAGCACAGGCACATAAAATTTCTGTAGCATCGTCATCGTCCACATCTACTACTACAGGATACTCGTGTTGAGTAGCCGAGGCGCAAGGTATAGTACCTACTACTTCTAATTGATTATTTTTCATACGATATATATAAAGGTTATGGTGATCTCGGTAAACGATCTCATTGATACCATCCCCTTCAAAATCAAAAATAGAGCTACTTGTAAAACCGGAACTAAAATCATCAATGGATATACTTGCTACGACTACTAGTTCGTTGGAAGCATTAGGCTCTAATACTCTATACACCCCTAACTGAGTGGCTACCCCTATTTCTGGGAGACCATCATTATCAAAGTCTCCAATATTTGGTCGTCCCATATTATCATAAGACCTCCCATGTTGACTTAAAGGTAATGCCTCAAAAGTAAATGGATCAGAAAGCAAGGTATTTGTGATGGGGTTCCATACGTATATAATGTTATTGGTATTGTCTGCCACAATGATGTCTAATGATTGGTCTCCATTCATATCTGCCACAGCTGTATAACCTAAGCCAAACTCCCCCGTAGCATTTAGTGTTACTTCTTCTGTTACTTTTTTATTTGCTATATCTATGGTATATACTTTGTTCCCTGCTACTATTTCCATCCCATCACAGTCTGTACAAAAGCTTGAAGGCAAAATATCTACAGCCACAGTAAAGCCTCTTCCTGGGTTTCTAAAATCAGCATCTATAACTTCAAAAAAGACTATTTCTTCTAATTCGTGCGTAAGGATAGAACCTCCATAGATTACTTCTGTTTCTCCGTCTTGATCCAAATCTGCAAAAGCAATATTGTGAGAAGCACCACCACTAGCTAGAGTAGATTGACTAGTAAATGAACTTGTACCGTTATAATCTATACGAGTAATTTGTGAACCTCCTACGTCTGCAAAGAAAAACTCTGCAAAGCCGTCTTTATCAACATCCGCCATTGACATTGGTCCATACTGTCTGACTCCAGTAGCTAATGTATTTTTCACCTTGCCGGACGCTCCATCTATAATGTAAGTATTACCCTTGTTAGTAACGACTACTTCTGTCTGCCCATCATTATCTACATCTCCAACAAGTATGATCCTAGAATCAAACATAATGCTTTCTGTCCTCCACTCCTCTACTAACTCAAAAGTATCTACTTGGGCTATTTCTACTTTACAACCTAACGTATCATCTAAGAAGCTTGTCTTTTCTTTACAGCTTGAAAGCTTGCTATAGCAATCTGAATCGAAACAATCTACTAAACCATCTCCGTCGTCGTCAACACCGTTGTTACATAGGGTTTCTTGACTAAAAGTGGATGTTAGAGATAAGAGAAGAATAGCTGTGATGAGAAGTTTTATTTTTTTCATAGGGTTTTATAGTATTCTGTAGGTGGCATTAAATTCCTGTACTAATTATGAGAGATTATTTCTTTTTCTTTTATCAAACATACCTTAAAACAAGCCATAATTCTCCTACAAATCAAGTTGTCCTTATATAATTTTCTATTTCTTTAATTCGTAAGCATTCGGTTAAGCACGTTTAGCTCTTTTACAGGCAAAAAAGTAATAAAAACTCTTTACAACTAAATAAAAAGCTTTGAAAAGTAATAGAATGCTTGACGAATTCACGATTTTAAGACGTATTGACATAAGAACGTAAAGACGTGAAAGATTGGATTTTATTCCACGAAAGTGGCGTAAATTAATTAAGAATGAAGAATGTATAATTAAATAATAGGGTATTGTGTGGATTGGGAGAATAAAGCTTTGTAGAAATTAAATAATTAAGAAATGAAAAAATGAAGGGAATTTTCAGTGATTAGTGGTTAGAGATTAATGATTAATGGGGGGTTTCATCAATAGAATTTTTATAGAATAAAATAAAGACAGAGCGTTAAGGAAACAGACCTTAGTTTATTTTTTAGCAATGAGACAGAATACAGAATATAGAATACAGATGCTCTGTTATGATAAAAAAAAAGCATAAGATGAAAGATTCTAATTCCTTTCACCTTATGCCTAGTTTCTTATGTCATCATTGAACAAAAGCTCAAACTATGCCTCTATCTATTGACATATACAAAGCCTGTCTCTACTTTGAAACCTTCCTTTTGTCGGTCTAATACAAAGAAATAAGTACCTACAGGTAGCTCTTCACCATCGTTATTCGTGCCATCCCAATCGTTATTATATGGACTTGCTTGATAGACTAAATTCCCCCAACGGTTGAATATTTTTATTTCATTTTCAGGAAAGAAATCTAGATTGAAATTAGGGATTTCAAAAGTACCTCCTTCGGTAGCATTAAACCCTTGTGGTACATCTGATTCGTATTCATACTTTATAAATACCCATGCTGAATCACATATGTCAGAGTAAACCGAATGACAAATTTTATATTGAAACGAATCTACTATGGCTATGTCTGATGAAGCAAACTCCAAAGGGGTGTAGGTGAAATAAGCAATTCCTTCGTCTATTGTAGAATCTGATAGTATATTGGATAAGGTTGCACTTGGTGAAGCTTTGGATAGTGCATTGGTTACTAATGTATCTATATATCTCTTGAAGTTTCTTTTTAGTCCATTAATGTCTGTAGCCGAAAAATTGATCTCATCATTATCTAAAATAGTAGCCCATTCTACAATGTCGTTGGAGGTGATAGTAATGGTATCATTTATCGCGATAAGTTCCTTACAGGTATCTAAAGAATAGACATCGAGTCTGTTATTTAGATAAGGCTGACTTTCTGATGTTTGATTAGAAATACATTCTTTGAATGTGTAAAGCAATGGATTTCCCGGACTGGCAGCTACTTCTCTCGTGTTTAATTTGATAGTTACATCAAAGGGCACTCCTCTAAAATCAACAGTATCTGTATGCATAATACTCTCTCCCACTCCAATGACTTCATCTACTGTACGAACAAAAGATATTCTCTCTCCTTGTTGGTTAACATCAGTTTCTCCGTTTAATGTATATGAATAATTGATAGGAGTGTTAGCCGGAATTTTCAAATTTCCATTATTGATAATTTCGTACTTATAAATGATATTATCCTCATCGCATAGCCCTGATACTTCAACAACACTGCCTATTTCCATCTCTCTTCCTTGAGAGGTTGGCTCCCCAGTGCTAGGGTCTAAGTAGGTAGATTGCACTAAAAAATTATTGAGCGCACCATTTTCAAATAAATGGTGCTGAGATTGAAATTGAGGTATAGTGAGGTCATCATTGACATTGACATTGAAGTAGCTGTGTTGATTCCATACGCTTCGTGCGCGTATCCAGTCTGTATTAGTAGCGCTCACAGAAATAATAACCGCTTCTTCTCTAGAAGGACTAGAGCACGCACATAAGATTTCTGTAGCATCATCGTTATCAACATCTACTACTACGGGATACTCGTGTCGAGTACGTGAGGCACATGGTGTAGAACCTATTATTTCTAATTGTTCGTTTTCTAAACGATATACATAAAGGTTTACCTCATCTCTATAGACGATCTCATTGATACCGTCTCCTTCAAAGTCAAAAATAGAGCTCCCTGTAAAGCCAGAAGAATTATCTGTAACTCCTATTTCTGCTAAAACTGCTAGCTCATTGGAAGCATTGGGCTCTAATACCCTGTATAATCCTAACTGGGTGGCGACCCCTATTTCTGGGAAACCATCATTATCAAAGTCTCCAATATTTGGTCTTCCCATATTATCCTGAGATCTGCTGTCAGAAATGTCTATGGCTTCAAAAGTGAAAGGGTCAGAGAGCAAGGTATTTGTGATAGGATTCCATACGTATATTTTATTATTTGTATTGTCTGCCACAATGATATCTAATGATTCGTCTCCATTCATATCTGCTACGGCAGTATAGCCAAAACTAAAGTCTCCTGTAGCATTTAATGTTACTTCTTCGGTTACTTGTTTATTTGCTATGTCTATAGCATATACTTTGTTTGAGGCAACGATTTCCATACCATCACAGTCTGCACAAAAACTTGAAGGAAGAATATCTACGGCTACAGTAAAACCTCTCCCTGCATTATTAAAATCATCATTTAAAATTTCAAAAACGACTATTTCTTCTAATTCGTGTGTAAGAATAGACCCTCCGTATATCACTTCTGTTTCTCCGTCTTGATTTATATCTGCAAAAGCAATATTGGCAGAAGAACCACCATTGGCAAGAGTGGATTGACTAGTAAATGAACTTGTACCGTTATAATCTACACGGGTAATTTGTGAACCTCCTACGTCTGCAAAGAAAAACTCTGCAAAGCCGTCTTTATCCACATCTGCCATAGACATTGTCCCAAAGCGTATTACGCCAGTAGCTAATGTATTTTTCACTATTCCAGTAGCACCATCAATAATATAAGTATTCCCTAAATTGGTAATCACTATTTCTGTTTGTCCGTCATTATCTACATCCCCAACAAGTGGAATCCTAGAATCATACATAATATTTTGTGTCCTCCACTCTTCTACTAGCTCAAAAGTATCTGCTTGGGGTATCTCTACTTGGCAGCCGGAAGTAGCTTCTAAGAAACCTGTCGTTTCGGTACAGCTTGAAAGCTCGTTATAGCAATCTGAATCAAAACAATCCACTAAACCATCTCCATCATCGTCAATACCATTATTACATAGGGTTTCTTGACTAAAAGTGCTTGTTAGAGATAAGAGAAGAATAGCTGTGATGAGAAGTTTTATTTTTTTCATAGGGTTTAGAGTATTTA
>CAYUKP010000151.1:0-5115 GCA_964445335.1 uncultured Verrucomicrobiales bacterium | reverse complement strand
CCTAGAATCATGACGACACTCAGAAAGACCTTAGTAGTGCCGTGAAGATTGGAGAAGTTCCCCCAGATACCGACCTCACCCCAACCGGGGCCGACATTAGCTAAGCATGCGACTGAGGCTCCGAAGGCTGTTTCGAAGTCGATGGCGCTACGGTGCTCTATAATAGTAACGATGATTGTTGAGAGGAAGAGGACGGAGAGATTAATGGCGATGAATAAGATGACAAGGGAGGCGGCGTCTTTATCAATTGTTCGGCCATTGATCTTCTGCTGAAGATATTGGTGGGGTCTAAAGGCTTGGATTAATGCATGCTTGGTACTCTTCCATAAGGTAATGATACGGCTGACTTTGATACCGCCAGCGGTAGAGCCAGCACAACCTCCGATCATCATAAGAACCGTCACGAGAGGGACGGTATAAGCCGGCCAGTCCCTTTCGGTTATGAGTCCAAAGCCGGTAGTGGTGGATAGAGACACGGTCATGAAGAGGCTACGTCTAATCCATTCGATATAGTTGCCGTCTTCAATGTATGCGGATTCACTACATAAGAGGGTAATGAACCCGATAGTGAGGATGCCTAAGTATACGAATAGCTCCTCCATTTGTCGTGCACGGGCAAAGTTCCGCTTCCATAGGACAATGTAAAAGACAAAGCTTAGCGAAGAAATGAGCATACAGAGAGTGAGCCAACTCTCAATGAGCCATGCTGTTTCCCATTCCCTAAAGTATCCAATGCTTTCATTGTAGATACTAAATCCCGCTGTAGAGACGGTTGTGAAGGAGTGTGTGATGCTCTCGAACCACGTCATCCCGAATGCCTTGAGTCCTCCTGCACAAAAAACGGTCATAAGCAGATAGAGCCCAAGGAGCACCAAGACGATGTCTTTTATTTTGACTGCCGAGAACTCGCTTGTTTGGAAGCTACTCTCATTTTTGAATAAAAACTTAGAGCCTGCACCGAGAGAGCTTAGTAAGGCCATGAAGAGAACAAGAATCCCTAAGCCTCCTAGCCATTGGGAGGTTGCGCGCCAGAGCAAGATGTCATTAGGCCATAAGCTCAAATCATTTATGATGGTTGCCCCCGTCGCAGTGAATCCAGAAACGGATTCGAAATACGCATCTGCAAAGCTTAAGGTTGGTCCTCCGATCATAAAGGGGATGGCGCCAAAAAGGCCAAAGATGATCCAAGTGATACCTACCAAGATGAGGCCTTCACGCTTAGGGAGGTGATCGATCTTTTTGTTGAAAGCAAGGATAAGGACTAAGCTTACGATAAGGGTGATGCCTGCGCTTGAAAAGAGGGCGACACCTGGTTTGTAGAGATCATTAGAGGGGAGAAAAAGCCCAAACAAGCCACAAATAGCCATGGAAAGGCTCTCCAAAAGAAGTAAGATCCCTAAAAGTCTTAAGACTATATGATGTTTCATCGGTTATTTTAGTAGTTTAACAAATTTCTTTTGGCTCTCCTTACTGACCATCGCGTATAAAATATCGCCCGCCTCAATGGTATCTTTTGGCCCAGGCATCCATGCTTCAGTTTTCCTGATAACCCCGATCAAGACACATTCGTTTGGCCATTCTATTTGGTCGATTCTTAGGCCAGTGGCCTTGGCCTTCTCTCTCACGACCATTTCGATCACTTCATTACCAGAGTATGACCTGACGACATGAAAGTGATCTTCTGTCAGGAAGCGCTCAATATCCCTTCTTGTGGCCTCCCTTGGGCTGACGGCTGCTCGTATTCCTAGATTTCTGCCAATACTACTGATAGTACGCGCATAGTCTGCTCGATGAATGAGCGTGAGGCATTTTTTGGCGCCTAGCTGGTGTGCTTGTAGGCAGCTCATCACGTTGTCTTCATCTGAAGAGCTTGTGGCTACGAAAAAGTCCACTTCTTCGATTTGTTCATCGATTAATTCGTCGAGCATCGTGGCATCACTATGGATGATCGTTGTTCTAGGGAGGTTTTCGCTGAGAAACTGACAGCGCGCCTCATCCTTCTCAAAGACCCGAATGTGGCATTGCCAAGCCTCTAACATTTGTGCGAGGGCAAAGCCATATTCTTCTCCCCCAAAGATCGCAACGCGTAAGTCGCGGACTTCCTGTTGCTTATAAATTAATTTTTTAGAAAACTCTCGTAATTTGCTGGGCTCTCCAAAGACGGTTAAGACATCACCTTCATGTATGAGAGAGTCCGCTCTGGGAATACTGCTTTCGCCTTTGCGGGTGATAAGCGCCACACGCGTTTTATCGGGCGCCTTGAGGTCTTTTAAGGTTTTCCCAAGGGCTTCACTTTTCCCGCTGATACGTAACTGTTGGAGTTCTATTTTTCCACTGGCGAGTTCTTCTACCGCAATGGCGTCAGGGTTTCTAATGTATTTAGCTAATTCAATGGAGCTTAACTTTTCGGAGCTGAAGAGGTGATCAATGCCAAACTGTCCACGATAGTCAAAGAGCCAACCTTCTCTTTGTAAGGCAGGGTCTACTCGACAAATAACTTCTTTTACCCCCATTGATTTGGCAATGGAGCAACTCACAAGGTTGATATTGTTGTCACTGGTAAGCGCGATGAACAGTTTACAATGCTCCACATTAGCTTCGATTAAAGTGCTCGCTTGAGATCCGTCACCTCTGATAACCTTTGCATCTACTACTTGATCTAAGTCCTGAGCAAGTTGCGCATCTTGTTCGATTACACAGATACGGTGTTGCTCTCTTGAAAGCTCAGTGACTAAATAGCGCCCTATTTCTCCAGCGCCTACAATAATGATCTCCATAGTAATAGTAGATTTTTGATGAATGCTTAACTAATAAGTGAGGTCTTCTTGGCTATGACTTCTCAATATTACCAGATGAAAATGTACCTCTCTGTTTGACAGAGGTGCTTTAGGAGGGCATATCACGTGCTATGGCAAAAGCGATACCCATTAAACCAAGAATAGGGCCTTCCTCAACGATAGCTAAACAGCCCATTGCAATTATTGCTTCAAAGTTTAATAAAGAATATGTGGACGCATTGATTGAGTCTTGTGTTGGTGAGCTTAAGGATCTGCTTCCTGATGCTCTGATTCATGTTGCACGCGTTCCTGGAGCCTTTGAGATCCCTGTAACAGTGAAACATATGTCTAACCAAAATATTAATTTCGGATGTTTCATTGCGTTAGGAGTGATCGTGCAAGGAGAGACCGCGCACGGAAACCATGTTGGAAGCTCTGTTTCTAATGGCTTGATGGATCTTTCGATAAGTCTGAATACGCCAGTGGTAAATGAAGTGCTACACGTAGAGAATCTTAATCAGGCGCGTGTGAGATGCTTTGAGGCAGAATTGAATCGAGGTGTTGAGGCTGCTCGCACCGCATATTCAATGTTGAATATATTTGAGAACCTTAAAGGGTAAGCTCTAGACAACGAAACCTTACCTTATATCACTATGTCATCACAGCGAGATGTTAGAGAAAAAGCATTGCACTACTTATTTGCCAATGCCTCACATTCAGATAATGCCATCGCAGATAATATCTTTTGGGAATTGTCTCTAGAACCTGAGATCTTGAATATTACGAAGCTTTCTCTCAAGACCCTGAAGCATCAATTACAATCCTTAAGTAAATGGGTTGAGGTGCTAAATGAATTGTCAGCTTCTTTGGCTCCCGTCTTCAAAAGTTATGAATACAAGAAGGAGGCTCGCCATCTTCTTGCGACAGCAGGATTAGCATCAGAGATGGAGCGCAAGTTTTCGATCGCGTGTAATATTAAAGGACGTGAGGAAATCGCTGAGCTCTATGCTCAATCGAAGCAGTTAAAGGCTTCTTTGGCGGAATTTAAAACGATTTTAGAGAGTGTTTCGGTGGCGTCTCCTCTAATGGATCAGTTACCTAAGAGCATTAATCAGTTGTTAGAGTTAACCAGTCGCGTCGAAATGATCGATCAACCTTTGAAGCATTTAGAGCAGAAGCCTGTAGAGGGCTTAGTCAAAGCGCATGTAGCCAAAAACACTCTTCAAGAAGATGCGTCAACTTTGGTAGAAAATGTGGAGAAGTCTCTTGATCAGCTAGATGTAGCGATCATGGAAAACTTAGATAATTATAAAGACCAGCAATTAGGTAAGGTAGAGTTTAGTATTTTAAGGCTGGGTGCATATGAAATCATGGTTGCGCAGACCCCGAAGGGTATTGTGATCAATGAAGCGATTCGGTTGGCTCGTAAATTTGCGACAGAAAACGCCGTTCCCCTTATTAACGGCGTCCTCGATAAGCTCGAACCAATCGAGTCTTCCCAAGTTTAAGACTTGGCAGCAATAAAGGATGCAAAGTTAAAACATTGGTACCAACAGGTAGGGTTTTCGAATCCTGCACTCTCCAATCTGTGTAAATGTGTTTCAGTCGTCTCTGGCACAAGAACATTTTCGATCGCATCTCTTTTATTCATTATTTCTTTTGCGCTATATCCATTATGCTTTTTGAATTCATGATGGAGAGAGCGGAGGTAAGTGTTGGTAGTTGAGTCCTGAATTAATATTTTTTCGGAAATTAATAAGACTCCATTTGGAGCGAGAGAGTTAAAACACTTCTCCAAGAGTTCATTTCTTAACTCTAAAGGGATGAACTGTAAGGTGAAATTTAAAATGATGAAGTGAGACTGTTGAGGGAACTGATATGTCGTAATATCCTCGTGATGGAGTTGAAACCTTCCTTTGAATTTTGCCTCTAAGTTTGTAGAGGCTTTTTTTAGCATATCTAGAGAGTTGTCTACCCCTATGACCTGAGCAGTGGAGTGAGATAAAATCGCATCCATTGATGCTCCTAGAGAGCAACCTAAATCTATCGCGACAGGCGCATCTTTATTCTTCAGGGTATATTGGGCAATGACTCCAATCATTTCTAAGGCCAATTCATATCCAGGGACGGATCTTTTGATCATATCCTCAAAGACATTTGCCACCTCAGCATTAAACTTAAATGACCCTTTGGAGCTAGAGGTCTTGTTGTAGATATCGTCTTTCATTAGAAACACACACTTACCTATGCCGTTCTATTAGAGTAAATAGAAAAGTGTTTTTCTGTTTTTGCCTATTGAGCACAACAAAAAAGGGGTGTTGATGTGAAAAGAAAAGGT
>CAYUKP010000150.1:0-5150 GCA_964445335.1 uncultured Verrucomicrobiales bacterium | reverse complement strand
AGATAGAGGAGTAAGACACTGCCTCATAGAAAAGCCTCTCTCGAAGAGGCTTCTTTATTCTGGGAGAATGGGGAGAAACTCTAAGAGCCTCTCATATCGCTTGATGTCAAAGCTCCTACCTTCGCTTTGCATAGATTCGATTTCATCACCTAGGCAGAGCGCGATCATTAATTTGGCTTCGTGCTCAGTTTCACCTTCAGCAATGAGTCGGTCGAGGTGGGTTTTTACAAAGGCCGTTTCTGCTGACGAGGATTGCTCCTCAACCGCAGGGATGAGGTTCTGTGCCATTTCTTCTCCTGAAATATCTTGATCCATGATGTTTATGGGGTCTTCTGGTTGACTTGGTGTTCGAGTAAGATGGGGTAAGACTTCTTAGCAACTGCTCTAGAAGCCTCCCTGATCTCGATAGCTCGTGAGAGTTTGAGAGCCTTTTTCGTGAGCTCCTGACAATCTTTGAGGTTTAATCTACGAATGGCACTTTTGACAATTGGAATCATATTCACCCCTACAGAGAGCTCCTCGATTCCCACTCCAAGGAGGAGGGGGAGGAGCTCGATGTCACTGGCCATTTCGCCACAGATTCCGGTCCAAGTATCGGAAGCCTTTCCTCCTCTCACGGTCAAGTCAATCAATCGTAGAACCCCTGGATCTGCCGGACGGTATAGGTCATTGACTAAGGGGTTGACCCGGTCAACCGCAGTCGTGTATTGGACGAGATCGTTTGTGCCGATGGAGAAGAAGTCTACTTCCTTGGCGATTTCCTCCGCGAGTAGTGCTGCCGCGGGGACTTCAACCATCGCACCTATTTGGTAGTTGGGTTGGATGTCATACCCCTCTGAGAGTAATTCTTGACGACATTCCTCTAATAGAGCCTTGGCCTTTCTGATCTCTGCAATTTGTGAGATCATAGGAAACATAATCCCAACGTTCCCATGAACGGTTGCTCGGAGGAGGGCGCGTAATTGCACCTTGAAGATTTCTGGTCTTGCGAGAGAAAATCGAATGCCACGCCACCCCAAAAAGGGATTGGGTTCAGGAGTAGAGAGAGGCTCTCCACTCATTTTGTCGCCTCCAGAATCAAGGGTGCGAAAGATTGAGAGATGTGGGGCGACTTCCCTAGTGACCTTTGAATACAGATCCGCTTGTTGGTCTTCTGTCGGGGTTTTCTTATTTTCTAAGAGATAGAACTCGGTTCTAAACAGTCCCACTCCCTCAGCTCCATGTTTATTTACGAGCTCAATTTCATGAGAGAATTCCACATTAGAGGACAATGTGATGTGGTGGCCGTCTGTGGTCACACAGGGTAAAGGGGACTCTTTTTGTAATCGCGCCTTAAGCTCTAAGTTTTCCTTATGACGCTTTTTATAGGTTTCTAAAGTCTCTTGAGAGGGATTTAAAATGAGCAGGCCAAGCACACCATCAAGGATACAAAGGGTGTGCTCTTGGACTTGTGCTACGGCACTCTCTACTCCAATAATGGCAGGAATACCAAGAGACCGTGCCAGAATAGCAGTGTGAGAAGTGTAGCTTCCTTGCTCTGTGACAAAGCCTAGCATCCGTTGCCGGTCGAGGCTGATAGTGTCAGAGGGCGTTAAATCATGAGAGACGAGAATGTGATCATAGTCAATCTCTCCAGCATGTGAGACCTTGAGGAGATTGTCGAGAAATCGAATGGCAATGTCTTCCAGATCAGCTGTTCTTTCAGACATGTAAGCGTCCTCAGATTGCTTAAAGATCGCCATATAGTCACACATGACGCGGTAGTAGCAGTGATCGACATTGAGGAGTTCTTCGCGCAACATGGCTTCCACCTTACGGTGCAGAGTCTTATCCTCAATTAAGAGAATGTGCGCCTCAAAAATCTTACTTTCGCGCTCTCCAGAGACAGAGTTAATAGCTTTCTGGAGCTTTTCGAGTTGCTTCTTAGTGACGTAGACGGCCGTCTGGAATCTGACCAGTTCGCTGTCTATGGCCTTCTCCTCAATGGGAAAGATAGAGGGTGCAACAAACCCTCGGGAGTTTACATGAATCCGTCCAATTACAAGGCCAGGAGACACCCCTTTGCCTTGTAGCCGAATCTCTTGGTTTTCAGTTGTAATATGATCCCAATTCAAACTGACGATGGATTAATGCTCCTCGAAATTGTCTTCTATCAAAGACTCTAAACTGTCCAACGCATCATCAGCATCATCTCCCTCGGTGGTGATCGTTAATGTTGCTCCATATCCTGCGGCTAACATCATGAGACCCATAATGCTTTTTCCGTCTACTTCTTCATCTCCCTTCTCGACGCGAATGTCGCAGGAGAATTTACTAGCTGTTTTGACAAACTGGGCAGCAGGACGCGCGTGTATTCCAAGCTTGTTCTTTACTGTAACTTCTCTGAATGGCATTACAAATAAGTGTTATGATATTGACTCCTTCTGCAAGCTTTAATTGTGAATAAGATTTTAACTTTTTTAGATTTCTTTAATTGCTAGCTTTTATTTGCACAGAAAAGCTGTTAGTTCGTATTTGTGAAACTTTTGAAAGTGATATTAATCTCGTTGTATACCTCTATGATGTTGACTGCATGTCGGTTTAATGAGGAGGAGTCCGCAACGGCACAGCTGACAAACTTGCTTAATACCAGAATCAATAAAGGTGGCTTGTTTGAGGAGAAGGCTTATGGAGCGCAATATTGGAAGACGATCTCACGAGATAAGTGGATACAGTCTCAGAACTTCATTAATCAAACCCATGGAGCATTAACGTCTTATAAGATAGAAGAAGTTCAGTCTAAGGGGCGTCGCAAAGGGTTTTCCTCCTCAGGTTGGGTTGGATTTATTATTTCTACGACTTACTCTAAGGGAGTTCAGGGGCACGAGCAGGTTAACTTTTACAAGCCTGGGAAAGATCAACCATTCGAGGTGATCTCTCATAATGTGAAGTCTCCTATTGTAGAACAGTTGAGGAAGAAGTCTTAGCCTCTAAGGTGTTATAGAAGTATTTGATGACGGTGACCTTTTCTTCTGAAGGTCACCGTTTTTTTACACCTTGTCAGCTAGGGCATTTGGTAATGCGCTTTTGCTTAAGGTATTTTACGCAGGATCAGCGCTGAGCTGGCCGGAAGGTTCAGAATAATGCTGTGCTGGAATCCTTGGGCTGGTTCTGACTGCGTCTGAAAGGGGCTTGTTTCTTCTTCGCGACCTCCCGTGAAAAGTAAGGCATCTGAATCCAGCAGAACTTCATATTCTCCCTCGCTAGGAACCCCGAAGTTTAAGGACTTAATAGTCTCGTTCCCCCTATTGATTACGAAAATCAGATCTTCTCCGTGCTCGCTTTCGCGCACGAAATTGAGAATTTTAGGATGGTCAGAGAAGTGATTCAGCCAGCGAAATGAAGATTGCCCATTTGAGAGGATCGCAGGGGGAAAGGTATGGAGCTGTAATTGTGCGAGTTTGCGGCAGAGGGCCTCATACCCAGTGTGTAGTCTTTGGTCAGAGAGTTGATCATCCCATACAACAGTGAAGGGGCCACTTTTGATGGTATCTACCCCATAATACCAAACGGTGAGCATACGTAAGAAGGCGATTCGGTGGCGTTCGGTTTCTAAGAGATGTCCTGTGCAGGCATAGGCATGTCTGATTCCATGAGATAAGGGGAGAGCGCTGGGCTGCTGTAGGATGCAGAGCTGGCCAAGCTCAAAGTCACTAATAATGTCGTCTCCAGAGACCAGATGATTAATGGCTCGTGGCATCCAGCTATCTGTGTCCCATCCTATCGTAATGGCGGTATTACATGCTTGCATGCTGTCTAGAATGTTCAAATTTGTTGGCATCTCAATATAAATTATAACTTTCCTTCATAAAGCAGCCTGTTTGGTAAACGTAGAGCGTGAAGGAGTTGGTGGAAATGAGGCGTGTCTTTTATTTGTGGGGGATTTCGTACAATAAAGAGTTTGTGTTCTGGTCTTATAGTGTCGTAATGTTTTTTTTGTGAATTCTTTAAATAATGCAAAGCGCGTTCTCGTCATTGATGTAGGAGGGTCAAACATTAAGCTTCTTGTTTCGGGTGCAGAAGACCGGATCAAGATCCCTTCAGGCAAGGAGATGACCGCCAAGAAAATGGTAGACTTGGTATTAAAGGAGACATCAAAGGCGGGGTGGAAGTTTGATGTGATTTCTCTAGGTATCCCTGCTGCTGTTCGTGACAATGTTGCCCAAAAAGATCCCGTAAACTTAGGAGAAGGATGGAAGGACTTTGATTTTGAAAAGGCGTTTAAGTGTCCTGTGAAGGTGATTAATGATGCTGCGATGCAGGCGTATGGCTGTTATAAGGAGGGCACTATGCTCTTTCTTGGGTTTGGCACCGGCTTAGGAACCACCCTCATTGTTGACGGAACGATTATCCCGCTAGAGGCAGGACACCTACCGTATGAAAAGTCTAAGCATACCTTAGAAGGCTATGTAGGCAAGGCAGGGCGTAAGCGTATAGGAGAAGAGCGTTGGCAGAAGCATTCCCTAAGGATTATACATTCCTTATATAATGCCTTTTGTGCGACAGATTTAGTCATCGGGGGCGGCAATGCCAAGGAGCTAGAGGATCTCCCAGATTTCGCTAGGCAAGTAGACAATTCGGCAGCATTTGTTGGCGGATTCCGACTCTGGGAAGCTTAGAGGAAAAAGCTGGGAGCGCCAGCGTCCCCGCTGGCGTTAGGTTATAGAGGCATCCCTGCCTCTTAACTGTGTGTTCTCGACAAGTATGTTGCCCTAAGAAATGCGAGTCTTCTGTGAAATGATACGGCAGATTGGTTATGGAGTCTCTCTCGGATCTCATAAGGCGGGGACGCCTGATGAACCCAGCGCCAGCGAGGACGCTAGCGCTCCGACCAATGCGAAAGGAGAGTCTCTCGTTTCTTTAAAAAATGAGAGTTCTTCCAAGCCACCTGTGCGGTGGGAAACCTTGCCATTCGAGAGCCTTGCTGGCGATCTCGTTTCTAAGCCACCTGTGCGGTGGGAAACTATAAAAACTCAAGAGGGGCAGACCAATGGTAATTTCTAAGCCACCTGTGCGGTGGGAAACACTCTGATTATGTCTAACTCTAATCGTTTGGATTTCTAAGCCACCTGTGCGGTGGGAAACACTCTGATTATGTCTAACTCTAATCG
>CAYUKP010000149.1:2214-5212 GCA_964445335.1 uncultured Verrucomicrobiales bacterium | reverse complement strand
CCTACCCGCTGTATCAAAGATAACAACCGTAGCGTTTTGCTCTTGGGCAAACTTTATGCCGGCCTTGGCTACTTTTTTGACGTCTTTTTCTTTAAGGTCTGGAGTGTAACAAGGGATATCTACTTGTTCAGAAAGTTTCTTGAGCTGCTCAATCGCGGCTGGACGGTAGAGGTCACAAGCAACGAGAACTGGGCGACGGCCGTCTTTCTTCAATCGGAGGGCGAGTTTGGCCGCGGTAGTGGTCTTACCCGCACCATTGAGCCCGCAAAGGAGAATGTAACCAGGAGCATTAAGGTTGAGAGCTTCATTGTCATACCCTAGGAGCGCTACGAGTTCGTCTTGGAAGATTTTGACGATTTGCTCGCCAGGTTTAATGGATTTAAGAACTTCTTGTCCAGTAGCCTTGGCCTCGACGTTAGAAATAAGATCCTTTACGACTCCCATTTCTACATCAGCATCTAAGAGTGAGAGACGAATCTCTCTCATGGCTTCGCTGATATTTTTTTCGCTAATCTTGCCGACCCCTCTCAGGTTACGGAACGTTTGATCTAAGGAATCTCCTAGTTGGGAAAACATAATTTTATGTAACTAAAGGAATGACAAGGGTTAATCAAGAATGATTTGTGGGATATGGGAGGATCTTATGGCAACTTTTTGTTTTAGATCGTGGTTATTGATCTATCATGTAGGGATTATAGATGAAAAAAATTCATTGAATATAGCTCTTTCTCTTGATTGATTTATCACAATTGACATGTTAAGCCGCACTTCCCAATAAATGGGTTAAATATTTTACTATGGCTTTAAAACTTGTCCCAGATACGGCACCATTCACTGCAGAGCAGCGGGAATGGCTTAATCAGTTTTTCTTATCTCATTTGGATGGAGCTCCTCAAGGTGGAGAGCTCTCGACAGCGACTGTAGAGAAACCAAAAGTTACGGTGATTTGGGGGTCTCAGACAGGGAATGCGGAGTCATGTTGTAAGAAGTTAGCCAAGGCGGTGAGTGCCTCGATAGATCTGACGGTTTTAGATATGGCAAAGGTTGCCTTGGCAGACCTTGTCGCGATGAAGAATGTTTTAGTCGTGACTTCTACTTATGGAGATGGGGAGGCCCCAGATAATGCTGCGGAGCTTCATGCGGCATTAATGTCTAGTGATGCGCCATCACTCAAGGGAGTGAGCTTTGCGGTGTTTGGGCTAGGAG
Source organism: uncultured Verrucomicrobiales bacterium (assembly GCA_964445335.1). Classification (GTDB taxonomy): domain Bacteria; phylum Verrucomicrobiota; class Verrucomicrobiia; order Verrucomicrobiales; family Akkermansiaceae; genus WTJZ01. The sequence continues at coordinate 4,006 of CAYUKP010000149.1, read as the reverse complement.
ATACAGAGTATCCAGATTTTTGTCAGACTGCGAAGGACTTCGATAAGCGTTTTGGGGAGCTTGGAGCCGAGCGTAAAATTGATTTGTTTGAAGCAGATGTAGACTTTGAAGATCTCTTTGAGTCTTGGACTCAGAAAGTTGTCTCTGTCTTTGGCGTAGCGGAAGCTGTCTCTGAGGAGAAGGTGGAATCTGTAGAGGCCATCCCGTTTGGTAAGAAGAACCCTTACCCGACAACGATTCTCAATAATTATAACCTGAATGCGTCTGAGTCGCAGAGAGAAACGCACCACATCGAGCTTTCCCTTGGAGATTCAGGTTTCGAATATGAAGTGGGAGATGCCTTAGGGGTGTATCCTCAAAACCCTGAGAAAGACGTTGACGAGATCATTGCGAATCTAGGGTTTAAGCCTTCTACTCTAGTGCCGACACCAGATAAGACGGAGGTGCCTTTGAGAGATGCTCTGATCCACAATTACGACATTCGTTCACTGTCTAAGAAGTTGATTTTAGCGTGGCAGTCGAGAAGTGGGTCTCCTTTCTTACGCTCCTTAGTAGAAGCGGATGATAAGGCGGCGTTTTCGGACTTTATCTGGGGACGTGAGTTGATCGACCTTGTGTTAGATTATCCTGCGGAGTTTGCGGATGCAGAAGAGTTTGTGGGTGTTCTTAAGAAGTTGCAACCGCGTTTGTATTCGATTTCTTCTAGTATGAAGGCTCACCCGAATGAAGTGCATTTGACGATCGGAATCGTTCGTTACAATAGCTTTGGGCGTCAGAGAGGGGGCGTGTGCTCAACGCTGTTTTCGGATCGTGCTCAGGGACTGAATCCTAAGGTGTTTGTGCACCATAATAAGGCTTTTAGACTGCCTCTTGATAATTCGAAACCCATTATTATGTGTGGTCCAGGAACAGGCATTGCTCCATTCAGAGCCTTCCTTGAGGAGAGAGAGATTACGGGAGCATCTGGTCAGACATGGCTTTTCTTTGGCAACCCTCATAAAGAGGTAGACTTCCTTTACGAAGAGGAGCTCAAGGCCAAGCATGAGAAGGGTGTCTTGTCTAAGTTGACGACAGCTTTCTCTAGAGACCAGAAGGAGAAGATCTACGTGCAAGACCGTATGATGGAAAATGGAGCCGAGCTCTGGAAGTGGTTCCAAGATGGAGCATTGTTCTACATTTGTGGAGACGCCTCCAGAATGGCTAAAGATGTGGACAAGGCTCTGCACCTGATCGCTCAAGAGCATGGCGGGATGTCAGAGTCCGAGGCCGTAGATTACTTTAAACAGCTCAAGAAAGATAAGCGTTACCTGAGAGACGTTTACTAAAAGTTACTGAGACCATCTCTGGGGAAATATTTGACAAGGCGAGGAATATTCCTCGTCTTTTTTGTGTGTGGACGACTGGTGAAAACTGAAGACTCCCTGAGCTTTGCATGTTTTATATCAGTCGGAGATCCAGAATGCAGGAACTCAGCTCCAGCGTCCGAGATTAAAGCAAAGATACAATTGTTTTGCTTCCGAAAGCCTAATGCCTCCTTCGTGAATCTGAGTATACACAAGGCTTAAGGCGCGACAATGTATGCCGCACGTTCTTACGAGTCTAGTGCCTGCTTGATTTGATCTGGAGAGAGGCCACTTTGGGAGAGGGTGGTATCTGACGCAGAGAGTTCGGGGAGCAGAGATTTGATACTTCGCATGGCTATTCCTGAGTTATGAGGGTCGTTCAGAGAGCTTAAGGCGACAAACGCTTTCCCATAGAGCGAGAGCGCCGTTTGCAAGTCGCCTTCTTCCTG
>CAYUKP010000149.1:0-2114 GCA_964445335.1 uncultured Verrucomicrobiales bacterium | reverse complement strand
CGACAAACGCTTTCCCATAGAGCGAGAGCGCCGTTTGCAAGTCGCCTTCTTCCTGAGCGACCCTTCCGAGTTGATGATAGGAGAGAGCCGCCCCATGCTCATTCCCAAGCTTCAACTTGATCTCAAGGGATTGCTCGTAGTAGCTACGCGCTTGCGTGAAGTCGCGCTCTTCCTGCGCGACTCTTCCGAGTTGATGATAGGAGGTAGCTGCCTCAAGCTCATTCCCAAGCTTCAAATAGATCTCCAGAGATTGCTCGTAGTAGCTACGCGCTTGCGTGAAGTCGCGTTCTTCCTCAGCGACCCTTCCGAGGTTAAAAGCCCAGAGGGCGAGACCTGAGGGGGTGTCCTTCGCTTGTTGGTAATGCGTCTGTGCGATGTCGGCAGCGGCTGAGAGGTCATACCGCCTGAGGTGATATGTAAAGAGGGGGTACGCTAAGAGAGGGGCTTCACTAATCATAAATCCTGCGGTCTCGATCTTATGCAAGTAGCGCTCGGCATAGGATAGATCCCCGAGAGAGACGGCGCTCTCAAACAAGGGAATAAAGTAACGATGCACGAGGCGCGTGCCATCCTCTCCGCGAGCAAGTGCCTCATGGAGTTGCTCTTGGAGGAGGTGATAATCCGCTAGCGCCTTGTCGGGGCTAGAGAGTCCGCGATATTGAGGCTGGGAACCCTCAGTATGAGCGGAGGTCTGAGGAAGGGTGAGATTAAAAAAGCCCGAAAACCATCGGCGAAGGTGATCTGCGTGTTGGGTGAAGAGCTGCTCCTCCTCTCGGAGAGCGACCAAGAGAAACTGCGCTGGGAGATCTCCTAGACGCTCACGTAGGAGGTTGAGGTCTCTCCAGAAGAGAATGACTTGTTCTGCTGCCGGGGTAGCCTCCTCTCGCTCTGGGTAGCAAATCAAGAGTTGTTCCTCTGCAGGCTGGTCGTCCCCAGTGAGGAGCGCCTCTAGATCTGCCACCAGCGAGGCAGCCGTGGTGTGACCTGACGTATAAGGGATCTGATGGACATAGGCGGGAGAGAGTTCGGTAGCGACACGCACCAGCTCCTGCACTTGAGTCTCGGATTCGGCGCGAGCAAAGAGGAGTTGCTCTACGGGCTCGCGTAGCGCCTTCTGCAACATGCCCCAATCCTCACCCGCTAAGAGTTCATGAGGTTTCATGGCGTCTCTTGTCTTTCAGGTGTTCCTTGAGGTCTCCTCGGGCATCAAGGTTGTCCATCACGAGAGGGTGCACTCCCAACCAGCCTTCTCCATTATACTGAATGACGGCGGCTTGCTTCATGAGGATCTGATCTGCGAGAGTCGAGCTAGGGACATTACGCTTGCCGGCCAGCTGGTTGTTAGCAATCTCGCTGAGACGGTCATAGAGGTCTTTATTGGTGAGCTGGTCTTGGAGTGCATCAGGCACCCCGATCTCCTCCCAGAACTGTCGTTGCTTGCGCTGGAGAGCGACCTTAATAATAGGAACTGAGAGGGGGGCCTCGGCGTCATCTAAGAGAGCGGCATGATGTAAAATGTCAAAGCAATGTTGTGGGATGCCTCCAGTCTTTGCAATCACAAGGTCTAGTGCCTCTGGTGTGATGAGGGACTCTTCAATGCGCTTCAGAATGACCTCCTTCATCGTCGCAAACCCCTCTTGCGCCCGCGTGATACCGTCCTGTTCCATCGGCTTGATCATCGGCAGCGTTAAGCGGTGGCGATAGCGGTTTTCCAATACGGCGGCATCTTCTGAGCGAATGAGAAACACAGGGATCGTATAAATAACATTGGTTGGGATCTGCGTGAGAATCATCCCTTCGGTGACGAAGATGGAGCGAGCTTGCTTGATGTCGAGTTTATCCAGATCTTCTACGATCACGAGGAGCTCTTGCTCCTCTGGGAGGAGATGGTTGATTTCATTAACCAACAGGCGAACGGCATTGATTAACTCATCAGGGCTTTTGCGCACCTCCTCCACGACCTTCTTGCGACGCGCTGAGGATAGTTTCATATCGTCTTTCACCTTCGCTAAGATTTTGACGAGGACTGAGAGCTTCGCCTCTACCTCAGCGGTCACTCCGACCTCATGCGCCAAGGCTTCTGTGTTTACGTAGCTCTCCTTGAAGAACTAGTC
>CAYUKP010000148.1:0-5292 GCA_964445335.1 uncultured Verrucomicrobiales bacterium | reverse complement strand
CTTCTGGACATGTGGGAGGTTTTTCTGACCCAATGTGTGATTGCCTCCTTACCAATGCGCGTTTGAGAGCAGATAAGATCGATCCAATGAATGGAACGGTTTATTCTTATAAAGGCGCGAGTCATGAAGAAAGCGGATGGTCGACTGATAAGACCTATTCTGTGTTGGCACAAGAAGGGCAGGATGAAAAGTTTGCAGCCAAAACCGCCAAGCAATACTATGCGAAATTCTTGTCTGATAAGTCGATTAGCTTTAAAAAGCTTGCCTTGGTGACTGATGGTGAAGAAGTGGTCACGAATGTAACGACCTTTAACCCAGAAAACGGATCCCTCTTGACTCCAGCGAGAGAGTTTAACCTCATGTTTAAGACTCAAATGGGAGCGTCTGCTGATGAATCTGACTCTAAGGCAACCGCATATCTTAGACCTGAGACTGCGCAATCTATCTTTACGCAGTATAAGAATATCTCAGATACCTCTCGCTTGAAGTTGCCGTTTGGAATCGCTCAGATCGGAAAAGCATTCCGAAATGAGATTAATCCGAGAAACTATACCTTCCGTTCGCGTGAGTTTGAGCAAATGGAGATTGAATACTTCTGTCGTCCAGAAGATGGCTTGAGACTGACGGATGAGTGGTTAGAGGCTAGATTAGCTTTCTACGAAGCGATCGGTATTCCGAGAGAAAAGATTCATGTGGTAGACGTGCCAGATGGAGAGCGTGCGCATTATTCCTCTAAGACATACGACCTCGAATACGAATTCCCCTTCGGGATTGATGAGTTAGAAGGAGTGGCCTATCGTGGGAATTACGATCTATCGAAGCACCGCGAGCACTCTGGTAAGCCCATTGAATACTTTGACGATCAGACCAAAGAAAAGTTCTTACCTCATGTTGTCGAGCCGTCTGCAGGATGTGATCGAGCGGTGCTTGCGCTTCTTTGTGAAGCCTATGATGAGGAAGAGTTGGTGGATTCAAAAGGTAAGACAGATGTGAGAATTGTGCTTAGACTTGATCCAAAGGTGGCGCCTATTAAGGTAGCGATTCTTCCATTGCTCAAGAAATCAGAAGAGCAAGTAGAGATAGCCAAGCAATTACAAGCAAAGCTCCAAAAGCACATGAATGTCTTCTATGATGAGACAGGAGCAGTAGGGCGTCGTTACCGCCGTATGGATGAAGTTGGGACTCCTTATTGTATTACCATTGACTTCGAAACCCTTGGGCAAGAAGCTCCGGAGTTGAAGGATACGGTAACAATTAGGCATCGTGACTCTATGGAGCAGGAGAGGATTCCTCTGGACGATGTGCTCGGGTTTTTGCTCGACAAGATTGTTTAATGAAACGTTTTTAGCGGACTCTCTCAGAGTCCGTTTTTTTATCTCTGGTGCGGGGTGATCTTATCTCGTATTTTCATATATTAGGCACTGATGAGAGAGATGGGCAAAAGCGGAGACAATAAAAAATAACTTAATGCTTGTGCTCCTATTTCAATTATGTAGTTTGACACCTCTAAACTTTCTCAAGGGTGGATGCAAATAAGCTCTGCCAGAAAATACCTAACGGGTGAATCTCCGGATAATTGATCTCTCTTGTGGTGAATATCACAGATAGATTTTGCACCCGCTGGTATTACAGAAAATCTACACCACAAGAATTATGCCGACTATTAATCAGCTCGTTCGTAAAGGACGTAAAAAAATTGTTACAAAGTCAAAGTCACCGGCTATGACGAATTGTCCGCAAAGACGCGGAGTTTGTTTACAAGTTTACACAAGAACCCCTAAAAAGCCGAACTCAGCTCTACGTAAGGTTGCTAAAGTACGTCTCACAAATGGTTATGAGGTAATTGCATACATCGGTGGGGAAGGACACAATTTACAAGAGCACTCTATCGTTCTTGTGAGAGGTGGTCGTGTAAAAGATTTGCCAGGTGTTAGGTATCACATCGTTAGGGGAGCACTTGATACATTAGGAGTAGACGGTCGTAAGCAAGGGCGTTCCAAGTACGGAGCTAAAAAGCCTAAGAAGTAAGATCTAAAATATTAAATTATGTCTCGTAAAAGAAAAGTAAGACAAAAGGTTGAGCATCGTGATCCTAAGTTTGATAGCCCTCTCGTAGGAAAGCTTATCAACAAGATTATGCAAGATGGAAAGAAAGCTCTTGCTGAGCGTATCGTGTATGCTGCGATCGATAAGGCAAATGAAGGGACAGATACAATTGACCCTCTTGAGATTTTAACGCGTGCTGTAGAAAACGCAAAGCCTCGTGTAGAGGTGAAGTCAAGACGTATTGGTGGAGCAACATACCAAGTTCCATTAGAAGTAGACCCAGATCGTTCCGAGTCTCTTTCTATGAGATGGATTGTTGGGTATGCGCGTTCTAAAAAAGGTGTTCCAATGCACGTAGCTCTTTCTAACGAAATTAAAGATGCGGCAAACAATTCAGGTGCATCTGTTCGTAAGCGTGACGATGTGCACAAGATGGCTCAAGCTAACAGAGCTTTTGCACACTTCAGATTCTAATCTGATTTATTAAATAAACTTTTTAACATCCCTAAAGTATGAAAAATATTCGCAACGAAAATAATAGAAGTATTCCTCTCCAACAGGTGAGAAATATCGGTATTGCTGCGCACATTGATGCGGGTAAGACGACTTTGACGGAGCGAATTTTGTTTTATACAGGGATGATTCATAGGATCGGTGAGGTGCATGATGGCGCAACTACTACCGATCATATGGAGCAAGAGCGCGAAAGAGGTATTACAATTACTTCTGCTGCAGTATCATGTGACTGGAAGCAAACTCCAGAAGCTGGTCTTATGAAGCTTCATGAGGATCAAGCGATGCGTATTAATATTATTGATACGCCAGGTCATGTGGATTTTACAGCAGAGGTAGAGAGATCTCTTAGAGTTTTAGATGGAGCGATTGTTGTGTTTTGTGGAGTGGCTGGAGTTCAACCACAATCCGAAACCGTATGGAGACAAGCTGATAAATATAATGTTCCAAGAATCGTCTTCATTAATAAGATGGATCGCGTAGGAGCGGACTTCGATGAGGCGTTAGCAGATATTGAGTCTAAGTTACATGCGACATTGGCCCCTGTTTTGATTCCAATTGGTGCAGAGGCTGATCTTGTTGGTCAGATTGATGTAATCAATCAAAAGGCTATTATTTATTCCGATAATGACCTTCAGGGCTCTACTTATGAGGTGAGAGAGTTGACTGCTGACCAAAAAGAGGTGGCGGAGGCTGTTTATGAGGAGCTCGTATCTATTGTAGCTGATCTGGACGAAGAGTTAGGAGAGCTCTTTCTCATGGAGGAGGAGATTACACCTCAACTCTTAAAAGAAGCGCTGAGAAGAACGACCATCGCAGGAGATGTTGTACCGGTAGCTGGTGGGTCTGCCTTTAAGAATAAGGGAGTTCAAGCGGTCTTAGACGGCGTTATTGATTACCTTCCGAGTCCACTTGACGTAAAGCCTGCGGAAGGTGTTTCTGTGAAAAATACAGATGAGGTAGTCGTGGTAGAAACGGATGACAGCAAAAAGCTTTGCTCTCTAGTATTTAAGATCTGGACTGATAAGTATATCGGTAAGCTTGTATTCTTTAGAGTCTATTCGGGCACTGTGTCTAAGGGTGATATGGTATTGAACCCGCGGACGAATAAGAAGGAAAGAATTGGTCGATTGATTCAAGTGCAAGCAGATGCTCAAAAAGACATCGATACTTGTTATGCAGGAGATATAGCAGCTATCGCTGGCTTAAAGGATGTGACAACAGGGGACTCCCTTTGTGATCCGAAGCAGGGTATTTTATTAGAGCCACCAGTATTTCCAGAGCCTGTTATTTCCATTGCTGTTGAGCCTAAGACAAAAGCAGACCAAGACAAAATGGCTGTGGGCCTAGAAAGGTTATCAGAGGAAGATCCAACGTTTATCGTTTCTTCAGATCTTGAGACAGGTCAAACGATCATTGCAGGAATGGGAGAGCTACACTTGGAGGTTATTGTAGACCGCTTGGAGCGTGAGTTCTCAGTGAAGGCTAATACAGGAAAGCCACAAATTGCTTATAAGGAGTCAATTCAAGCTTCGGCTTCGGCGGATGGAGTCTTTGACAGACAGTCGCTTAATGGAAGACAATATGCTGAAGTGAGTGTGGAAGTTTCCGCAAATGAGGCTGGAGAAGGCAACGTAGTAAACAATAAGCTCTCCTCTACGGTCGTTCCTAAAGAGTTTGTTCCATCTATCCTCTCTGGTGTATCGGATGCATTAACAAATGGTCCTGTTGCAGGGTTCCCTGTGACTGATGTAGTTGTAAACATTCTCAGCGCAAAATTTGACGAAGATGATTCCGATGCTAATGCCTTTAAAGTTGCTGCAATTTTTGCAGTAAAGAATGCTCTATCTGAAGCGAGTGCGACTATATTAGAGCCTATCATGGATGTCGAAGTAGCTACTCCAGAAGAAAGCCAAGGAGAGATTATGAGCGATCTCAATCGTAGAAGAGCCCAAATCGGCAATATGGAATCTAAGACGGGCTTCTGTAATATCTCCGCTAAAGTACCTTTATCAGAAATGTTCGGCTACATGACGGACTTGAGAACAGTATCCTCAGGTAGAGCTTCGTTCTCAATGGAACCAACTTTGTTTGAAGCAACCCCACCTAATGTAGAACGTGCCATCAAAGAGCGCATGGGAATTGCTATATCTTAATATATAAACATAAAAAAATCTAACGCTGTCACGCAATTATGAATAAACAAAAAATCAGAATCCGACTTCGTGCATACGACTACAAGGCGATTGATCGCTCTGCTGAAGAAATCGTTGAAACCGCAAAACGTACAGGTGCTCGTGTAGCGGGGCCAGTTCCACTACCTACTCGTATTGAGAAGTTCAGTGTGAACAGATCTGTTCACGTAAACAAAAAGTCTGCAGAACAGTTTGAGATTCGTACTCATAAGAGATTACTTGATATTGTAGATCCTACAGCGCGCACGGTTGATGAGTTGAAAAAGCTCAACCTTCCTGCAGGTGTTGATATTACTATCAAAATCTGATTTTTCTCACTCATAAGTAAACTTTAAAAAACTAAGAAATATGTCATTAGGTCTCATAGGAAAAAAAATTGGAATGACTCGTATTTTTGATGATGCATCAGGTAAGTCTATTCCTGTAAACGTTATTGACGTTTCTGATAACCAATTTATCCAAGTTAAAAAACAGGATAAGGACGGTTATAGTGCAGTTCAAGTAGGTTACGGCGATCAGAAAGAGCAGAGATTAACGA
>CAYUKP010000147.1:0-5299 GCA_964445335.1 uncultured Verrucomicrobiales bacterium | reverse complement strand
AGATAGGTCTTAAAGTAAGCCGCTAGCAGAAGGTTCGAGGCATATTTCTTAAATTCATCTGAGGAGTATTCTGAGACTGGATCAAACGAGGGGTCGTTCCAACTTCGAGTAAAGAGGCGATTGAAGGTGTTAGCAAAGGACTTGATCTTCCGAGGGTTCGCAGGCAGGAGCGGGGCATATTCCGAGCAGAGTTTTATGACAGTGTTACGGCAGTTCTCTTTATCTGGAGAATGGCTCGCGTGGTAGAAGAGCCACTTGTCTAGAAGGGCTTTTTCATTCGCTTCATTTAAGATCGGTAGAGCGACCATATAGGAGCAGATCTTTTCGAGGTATTCTCTGGAGCGCACTTCGAGTATGTTTCCCGCGTCTTCTTCTGGACTGGGGAGTTCATCCTTGAGCATGACCGAGATTGACCGTCTGATCTCGCGCAGATTGATCCCGAGCACAAAGACACAGGACGGAATGTTGAGATAGATTTTGATGCCTTCTAGCAGTCGGTAAGCCGTGCGGTGGTCGCATCGGTCGAGGTCATCGATGATAATGGTTAGGCGTTTCCCCTTACCTAAGAGAGCAGTAATGGCTTCATGCAAAAGGTCTCGAATGACTTTGGCAGAGAGAGGTGTTTCGTAGTTGCGCTTCTCCCACGCTTCGCCGGCCGCTTTTGTAGCCTTGACGACCTTGGAGGCCGAGACTTCGATCTTTTCTGTTAAATGGTCAATGGAGCTGAGGGAACCATAGAACGCTGCTTCTCCTAGTTTTCTAGAGGTTCTCTTGGCCTTTTGCACCCATGATAGGTGCTCTCGAATCTCTTGGATGAGCGCTACAATCGGCACGGGTTCATTCTCATATCGCCAAGCCTCAAAGAAAAGAGTCGGAGAGTTGTCCTTTTGGAGTTTGTTTTCCAAGAGGTGCAGGAAGCTTGTCTTACCCGCGCCCCAATCACCATTTACTCCAATGACATTTGGAGGCGTTGCTGAGCCAATCGTTTGTGCGAGATCCGAAACCAAAGAGCTCCACCCTAAAATATCACCAGAAGCCTCTTCGACATGTGTATCGGTTAGGACTTCGCAGGTAAGGGGAGAGTGAGAAGGATTGTCAGACATAGCTACCTCAATCCTTACCGTAAAGGGGGCGATCAAGCCAGTGAGAAATACCTCACAAAAAAGCCCATAAGAACCGAAGTCTTATGGGCTTTTCTAAAGGTATTAAAGGCGAGTGCTCTTATGCGTCGTCCTCTTCGTCCCCTCCGTGAGAGAGGATGAACTGAAGGTCGCTCATATCGAGGTTGCTTGCAAACCCTTCGTCTCCAAGGATATTGGTGACAAGCGAGGTCTTCTGGTGCTGAAGCACACGGATCTTCTCTTCGACCGAATCTCTCGTGAGGAGACGGTAGGCGATAACCTTGTTCTTCTGCCCAATACGGTGCGTTCTATCAATCGCTTGGTTCTCCACCGCAGGGTTCCACCATGGATCATAGAGGATTACGTAAGAGGCCGAGGTGAGGTTGAGTCCCGCTCCACCAGCCTTCAGGGAGAGAAGGAAGACAGAAGCATCTTTGGTAGTCTGGAACTTCTCGATTTCGCCACGTCTATCTTTGGTCTGACCTGTGAGGTAGTTGAATGGACGTGCTTCGGTTTCTAGGCGAGCCTTGATGATATTAAGCATCGAAACAAATTGCGAGAAGACGAGCACCTTGTGGCCTTCCTCATGCAACTGATCGAGGAGATAGAAGAGGGCATTCATCTTCGCTGACTCTTCCTTGAGATACTTCGGATCGACCAAACCTGGGTGACAGCAAATCTGACGTAGTCTCATGAGACCTTGGAGAATCGCAAAGGAGTTACGCTTCACTTCCTCGTCATTGTCTACTCCGAGGAGGGCCTTTTGGATGCGCTTCAGCTCACCTTTGTAAAGCTCGCCTTGCACGCCTTCCATTACCGCAAAGACTTCTTCTTCGGTTCTTGGTGGCAGATCTTTGGCTACTTGGAGCTTGGTACGACGGAGGAGGAATGGCTTCAATCTCGCTGCGAGACGGAGCTGTGATTGTGGATCTTTTCTCTTATCGAAGCGCTTCTTGAAGTAGGTGCGGTTTCCTAAGACTCCAGGCATTGCGAAGGCCATGAGCGACCACATATCCATGAGTCTGTTCTCAATCGGAGTACCGGTAAGCACAAGACGGTTCTGAGCGTTTAGCTCACGTGCGGACTTCGCTGCCTTCGAGTCAGGGTTCTTAATTTGTTGTCCCTCATCGAGCACGACTGCGAGCCAGTTCACACTCTTCAGCTCATCCGCACATACGCGGAGTTGAGCGTAGTTGAGCACCACGATGTCGAGGTCGTTCATGATGCGGTCTTTATCAAAGTCGTCTTTCGAGTAGAAGATCTCGACATTGAGGTTTGGAGCAAACTTATTACACTCCATCTGCCAGACATCGAGAACAGACTTCGGACACACAACAAGCGCAGGGCTGTTGTCGCCTTTCTTAAGAGCTTCTTGGCGTAACCAGAGGAGGTAAGTGATGGATTGGATTGTCTTACCAAGCCCCATATCATCCGCCAAGATTCCACCGAAACCATTGGTGGAGATGTAGGTGAGGAAGTGGAAACCTTCCTTCTGGTAAGGACGAAGAGTCGCTTGGAGGTCTTCAGGAACGTCAGGTTTGACGTCGATCTCGATCTTCTTAGCGCTCGACATGATTTGCTCCCAGATTTCTGGAGCAAAGATCTCAGATGCCGAAGGTGCAGCCAACTGAAGGGCGTGCATACGGTGGGTCTCACCCGAAAGGTCGAATGGATCGAGTCCAAGGCGCGTGACCGCTTCTTTCTGATCGTCGTCGAGCTTGATCTCTAGGCGCATCCAGCTCCCGTCATCAAGTCTCACATAACCACCTCTTGCAGACACAAGTTGGCGGATTTGAGCTTTGTCTAGGGTGAGGCCATCCACATCAATCACGATACGGAGGTCGAACCAATCAATGTCTTGGCTGACTACCTCGAATCTTACCGCTGCAGAAACAGGGTCTGAAAGGATCGTGCCGAGCTTCTCGTCTGAGTTCACCGTGATGGCTTCTGGGAGCGCATCACACCATTCGGCGAACTTCTCAGGGAATTGCTTAGAGATTCTCCCCTTAAAGGCTTCGAGCTTGTCATCATAGGATAGTCCCATCTCACTGAGGAGGCCAGGGATTGGGTAAAGGTGCTCGCGAGAGAATCGTAGGAGGTCTTTCCCCTTACGGCTCTTCTGCTGCTCGATTTCCCACCCGTTACGCTTGAGGATCTCGGTGCGGAAGTCGTCTTTCTCATGCGCTGAGACTTCAATGACTAAGTGCTCGGTTTCTGCTGAAGTCAGCCCTTTCTCTAATCTCATGTTAAAGACTGGTTGAAGCTCAAGATCCAAGACACGCTCACTGAGGGACTCAGGGAGAGAGGCTCCGATCTTTCTGAGGAACTCGACCCCTTCTAAGCTATCAATCACACTCTTAGGGATCTGATAGCTCGGCATGACTTCTGTTTCCGTCTGCCATCTTGGAGGGCCGGGGAAGACGGTTTCGTCTGATTGGTAGAGGATCGTGCGACCAGGGAGAAGTCTCACGGAGTGTGTGACGTTCTCACCTTCGCTCGTCATTAGCTGTAGGGAGAAATTGTTTGGGTTGAGTGGGTCGTTTTCGCACTTCCACTTCAGCGCCTTGTCAGTAACTTTAAATTCGTTTTCGTCCAGATTCACCAAAATGCCTTCGAGAGCTGGTTGGTGGAAGAGGAGGTTCATAAAGGAACAGGCTTCCTCGGTGTCAAGGTCGAGTACGGTGGTCTTATACTCATTGTAATAGGACAAGAAGTGCTCCCAAAGCATTTGCATCTCAATGGTCGTTCTTAGAGCCGAGCTCTTGTAGAGTTCATTGAGCTTCTCGATGTCTTGCTTTTCACGTACGACTTCCCAGAGTTTGTTTGGAGCTTGGCGTTGCTCAAGGCGTGCCTCATTGATTGTAGAAACGAGACGGAATTCGATTTCGACAGGCTTTAGACTTGGAGGGCGCTCATTGACATGTTCGATTTTGTCATACCAAGCTGAGATTTCACGCTCTTGCTCCCAATCGGCCATTTTTTTCTGTACGTCATTGAGATCGGTAACGCACTGCATGAATTCAGGGTAAGGGAGCTTCTTCTTGTAGAAGGCGTATGCGAGGTAGTTCCAAAACTCAATAATGTCTCCAGGAGGAACAGGCCAAAGCTCTAATGGGTCATAGCTTGTCATCTCCCACCTTGGGGTGAGGCGCACGAGGTCGTGATCATGGATTTCGCCCTCGATCGCATAGCGACGGTATCTTTTCTCTACCTTAGAGACGTAATCAGCCTCTTTATCATCTAACTCACGGCCTAGTTTTTCCTCAATGATGTCAATGACTGGAACTTCGTCCATTTCATTTGGGGACTCGGGGAGGTCTGGCCCTCGCTTGAGGCGCTCCAACATCGTAGCGTAGAGACAAGAATGTGAAATGTCATCGTAATCACTATTACAGCTACCAAACCATCTGTTCCCTTGGAGTCTCAGTGTGGTGCGGAAAGTCCCTTTGTCGTGCTCGACACGACCTTGGATGAATAAGTGATTACCGAATATTTGACTTACAGCTCCGTCCTTCTGAAGGTTTTCACCGATGGTTCTAGCATCTTCGGGAAAACTATTGAGAAAGTTTAATGTTGCACGATCTGGATTTAACGAGGAGAGAACAGACATATATAACGTATAATGGTCGAAAAAATGCTTAACTTAGAGAACCTTACACTCTTCTAAGAGCCACATTTGAATATTTTATTTTGAACACTCTAATCTAATATAAAAAAAGTGAAAGAAAAATTCGATATTTATCAAAAAGAGGCAGAGATCATGCAATGAGTGGTTTTGCAGGCAATTTGAGGAGCCTTTTTATAAAAGTGAAAAATTTTCAAGCTCGAAGAATTAAAGAAAACCAGTATGTTATGAAGATATGGGTGTTATGGGAGTTGTTTTTTTGTTTGCTATAGGAGTTATTTTTTCTTCAGCAAGGCGTTCTATTAATTGGAGAACCGTTTTATGTGCGTTTGTGACGCAACTCTTTATTGCTTTTTTTACCTTAAAGGTGCCAGTGGGGCAGGACTTTTTATTTGCTCTGTCGAGTGTTTCTGAAAAGGTGATTAGTGCAGGAGAGGATGGCATTTCCTTTGTTTTTGGCGCGCTGGCCGATACCGAAAAGATGGGTTTTATATTTTTCTGTCGCGTGTTGCCTATTATTATTTTTGTGAGCTCCTTGGTTTCGGTTTTATAT
>CAYUKP010000146.1:0-5338 GCA_964445335.1 uncultured Verrucomicrobiales bacterium | reverse complement strand
CCACCCGCCGCCCTCTACCCGGGGCTTTGGACTTTCTCCCCTATCGGGGAGACCTAGCCACGAAGCCTGTTCTGTAAATGCTAACTTTACTCCAGACCTTTGTAACCCCTACCTGAATAGTTAATAGGGGGACAAAAATCCATTTCATGAGCGATACCATAAGGTTTTATAGCCCAAAAAACAGCCATTTTATGAGCTATAAAATTTCATATATCGCCCAAAGACAAAACGACTTAAGGCTTATGAAAGCTCTATTCATCATCCAGATTCCTTTAACCTAAGCTCTGAAAGAGCAGAGCATACCAACCCACGTCCGCTGTGCCCGTAGGTGTGGCACACTTGCACCCCCTGGACACGGAGGGCTGGGTGTGAAGCGTCTCCTCACAAGGAAACGTCAGCTCGATTTCATATCAGGCAGGACTCCATTAAGGCGCAGTACCTCCTCGGAGCGCCTCTACCAAGCCTCAGACTCGCAAAGACATGGGGTGAGGCGGAACTTGCGGGAGACTCGCATAAGGCAGGGATGCCTTATGAACCCAGCGCCAGCGAGGACGCTGGCGCTCCGACCGACTAAAGAGTCTGCACTAACCTTTGTAAAAACACCACTAACTCAACCTGTGTAGTGAAGAACTGCATAAGACCTTCTCAGTACCCTAAAAGCAGTTATATTCCCTCTTAATGAAAACGTTGACACAAGCAAAAGAGATTTGCTTTTTCTCTCATAATTCTCATTTTATGAATCTGCATCTATTATGAGATCTCTACCTTTAATAGTCTTTCCCATTCTCTACTCTTTTTTATTTTGGGGGTGCTCTTCATTCTCTCAGAACACCACCTCGTTCTCTCCGATTATTCCAAATGTTTATTCTGGACCTGAACCTGACTCTCAAATCTTTGAGGCCTTACAGAGAAAAGGGGTCAAAACCATTATCTCAGTTGACGGCAAGCGTCCTGACGTCCAACAAGCTCGTCAGATCGGAGCGCAATACATTCACCTCCCCATCGGATATGATGGCATATCAGAAGAACGAGGGGCGCAACTTTCTTACGCCTTACAATCGAGCCCTCGCCCACTTTACATCCACTGTCATCATGGCAAACACCGTGGCCCAGCGGCTCTAGCCTACGCTCTCATAACCTCTGGTGAAATTTCTCAATCAAAGGGAGCAAAGTTTCTCAAACTCTCTGGCACATCCCCAGACTACTACGGCCTCTGGGAGGCGGTGAAGTCAGCTAAACCTCTCAAGACAATCCAGAAAACCTCCCTTCCTTCAGCTGTAGCAGTCAGCAGTCTAGCTTCTCAAATGGTGCGTATCGGAGAATACTTTGATGGTCTCAAACTCCTACAAAAAAACAACTGGAGACCTTCTTCTGAACACCCAGACCTTAGCCCAACCCAGCAATCTCTCCTTCTCTGGGAGGCCTTTCGAGAACTCAATAGAGCGCAACTTCCTTCCGTTACCCAACACCCTCAAATGGTATCAATCTTAAAAAACTCTGAACACCAAGCGTACGCCCTTCATAAGAGCTTAAAGGCATCTGCCTCCTCAGCACAGCGGGATAAATATTTCGCACACATCAAACAAGATTGCCGCGCGTGTCACACCCAATACCGAAACTAAGAGAAGACTAAGAGGGAAGGTGAAACTCCCTATAAGGTAAACCCATATTCAGCCCAAGTTTGTAATAGCTGTGTTTTATAAGAGGTCACACTTTGACCTCTCTGATAGCTTTCTGAGATCTCCCCGCCTTCTAAAACCATGAGCTTATCAGGTGATAAACCCACCCAATCAATCGGATCATGAGACACTGTTATCAGAGAACAGTCCTTTTGTACTAGCTCGGTTACTGCTTCGTAAAAACTCTTTTTCTTTATGAGGTCTAAGGAGGAAAACGGCTCGTCCAATAAAATCAACGGCGGCTCGAATAATAACGCCCTCAAAAGGGCAACCCTTTGCCGCTCTCCAGCGGATAGGGTCTCTACGGCCTTATTTTGGATGCTTTCCAGATTAGCTCGTTGCAGAAGGTCTTGAAGCCGTCTCTTCGATGCTTTGCGGCCTAAGAGAATATTTTCTCGCACGGAGAGATTTCCCCAAAGCCCCAAACCTTGTGGCACAAACCCTATCTCACGTTGGTGAGGTGGCACCAAGAGAGATCCCCCCTCAGTCACTCTTTTCCCATGAATCTCAACTACCCCTTTATCTGGAATTTCTAGCCCTGCAATGATTTGTAATAACGTTGACTTTCCACAGCCAGACCCTCCTGTCAGCATGACATGCGCTCCTTGCTCTAATTCAAAAGACACGTTGGTTAGAACTTGTTGCTTCTTATATGCCTTAAAAACTCCTTGTATATCTATTATCATAATCCTCGGTGTTGCCTACGCAACGTTGACAGCCACAAAACACTTCCCCCAATTATTAATAACCCAAGGGGTAGAGCCATATAGGCCAAACACATCGACGAAACTAAAACCTCTGGCGTATTATCCATCGACCCAAAGAAGTAGGAGCCAAAGCTCCCCCCAGATGGAGGTTGAACTAAAGTCACCACTCCCACATCAGCCAAACTCAAGACACTACAAACCATTACGCTCAGAAAGGTATAACGCCATAGAGCACGGCCTTGCAAAGTGATTCGCTCCGTCCAAAGGCTTAGATTGTGCAGCCTCACTCCTAGTTCCAAGTCCTTTGGTAACATCTGAAACCCTAAACTATAGAGCAAAACCGCAATCGCAATGAAGCGTAGCCCAAGAGTGTGAACCACTACCATATGCGATCTAAAGAACGCATCCAGCCATTCTGGCGCGTGTGAACCGATCCATGTCATACCTAACGCCGTCACCCCAGAGGGCAACACGAAGCTCAAGGCTATTCCAACCATCACAGATGTCGACCACTTTGACTTCGATTTGCCATAAAAAAAACTAACTACTAAAAACCCTATCACCGTCGCAAGCAATCCGCCTCCTACGCCGTAGAGTAAGGTCACCTCTAAGCTTTCGAGGTATTTCGACCACATGTCCCAAAGGTGAGAATGGCTCTGAGGTCTCCACAAGGGCTTCAGTATCCCTAAAAACATAGCAACCCCGCCTCCAACACATCCCAAAACATGCACGAGACTCCACCCAACACCTGAGAAAAAAGACAGCTCTGGCTCATGTCCACCACGCAAAAGCTGATGAGATGAGACCTCAAGCCCGCGAGAGGTTCTCCATCCCAAGAGGATCAACGGGAGAAGTAGGATAAGAAAGGCCAACGCCTTAGCTGCCGATAGAACAAAGTTAAACCGCATCGCAAAGGCAATCTGAATCTCGGTAGCAATCCCGTGACACCCCATGATGTTACTCACTCCAAAATCTGAAATACCTAAAACACCTGCACCGCCACAATAAACGAGAGCCATCGGGAACATCCTCCGCATCATAACCCTCCAGAGCAAAGCCTTTCCCCCGACTTGCAAGACACTATCTTTCTCATCCTGACTGATCATTCTAACGCTAAGGTACGTCCCCCAGCACACAATCGGAAAGGAGACAATGATTCCTGTCCAGACACATCCCATAAACCCGTCTGTCCATCGTGTAGACAGCCAAGGGAGCGTTGTCCCTAACGTTTGCACTCCTATCGCAGTGATAAAGGTCGGAAGAGCCAAGGGGATCAAACTTAACCCCAAAGCCAATTTTCTCAAGGGAAAGTCAAACAATCCTGCAACCACACCAAGCAACAATCCAAAGGGCAAAACCAATCCCCCTTGTAAGAGAAAGATTCCTAAACTATTCCTCAACGCCAAATATGTCGGTCTGTAGAAGACTTGATCCCAGGTATCGGCATCCGCTCCTAGGCTTAATCCCACGACCAAAACCAAAGGGAATAAAGCGCCACATGTCCCGACCATAAACCATAGGACATCGGAGATTGCCTTGTTCTTTCGCCCCTTCATGCGCTACCCTTCATTAGCGGTTTTCCGCAACCCACGCATCTAGCCAGGGTTGAAATTTTGCCAAAACCTCAGATAAAGCATGGTAATCCAACCGCGCGACTCGGCTCACCTCACTGTAGGAAAAGTCAAAGGCGCTAGGCTTCTGATCTGGTTGTAAAAGAGAGAAATGAGACGCCATCCCCTCCGACATCACCCGCTCCATCGCCTCACTGGTGAGATAATCCGCCAATTCCTCTGCTACATCGGGGTGAGGCGCATTCTTCAGCACCACTGCGGTCACAGGGATCTGAATCGCCCCAAAGCTTTCCAAGTCCGAGATCTCATATTCCACAGGCTTGCCATCACGCAAGGCCACACTCACATCATCACTATCCGTGATTCCGTAAGTAAACTCTCCACTACCTACACGTCGCTTGACCTCCCCGTTACTTGCCACTAAAGTCCCCCCATTTGCAATAAAGTCGTTGAGAAACTGGCGCGTGCGCTCCTCTCCATACGTCAACAAGAGCACCGCTATATGAACCGAGGTCGTGCCAAACTGAGGGTTAGCTAAACAACTGTATGGAGCAAACTCAGGCTTAGCCAAATCCAAAGTCTTATGAGGTCGTTCCGAGCCTTGTTCTCGCTCCGTATTGATCAAAAGCATCCGAAAGCGTACCGCAACCTCTCTTGACTGAAAGGAGTCACCAATACCTTGAGATTCCAAAAAGGCTGTTCGCATGGGATCTCCACTGAGAAAGATGTCTGCTACAGGACGCTCACGTTCTACCAACAATCTATTCACCAACCCAGAACTCTTAGCAGCTTCCGTATCAGAAATAACTTGTACTCCTGCTATTCCTGAAGCCTTCACAACCGTCTCAGCATATGCTCTATCCAATGAAGAGTATATCACACAACGCACCTCCTGACGTTCACCACACCCACACAACATGCACAGGCCAAATAGTAACAATAATTTTCTCATCCCTTATATATTCTCTATTCTCAGGCTTCGTATCAAAAGTCTGCAAAGCTTAGGCTATTTAGCCTAATCCACTGGGCAAGAAAAAAGCCCCCTAAGACACGCTTTTGACCAAATGCATTCTTCCTCCTCTAAGGAAGATCGATGCTTACGAAAAGACATCTTTTCTCAAGTTTCGGAGGTTATACAGTCGGTCTTCAGGCTTTTTGAGGGTCAAGCCTCTTACCAACTTAGCACCCTCTTTACGCCTCGCCCCAAATTTCTCTCGATTCTCCGTAAAGACCTCTTCCACAAAGGCTTTGCCACCCATCGCTGCACCATCGCTGAAATACCTTACGCGACAATGAAGATATTCTACTTCGCTGAGTCGACCACCATTTTCTAAGACTTCGAGGGCTTTCTCTCGTGACACCCCTCGACGGTGCGTGATTT
>CAYUKP010000145.1:0-5354 GCA_964445335.1 uncultured Verrucomicrobiales bacterium | reverse complement strand
ATGAGTAGCTGGATGATGCCTTATATTCTAGATAAGCACACAGAGGGGCTAGAGCTCGTACATGATATCTTTATTGGTGGAGTCACATTTTATCCACAAGGCGGTGTTTCACATACGACTCCTAGTAGCGACTTTAATGAATTTGGAGAACTTTATGTACAGTTCTCACGACCAGAACGCCCGCACTCTAACTGTCATCGTAGCCATGCGGTCTACCAACAAGAAGTTATTGCACGATATAAATAGTAAGAATTATGAAAGGAACGTATTTAGCAGTATTGCTGCTTGTAACACCACTCATTGCGATCAATGAGCCTGAAGATGGAGAGACGATAGAGGTCTTTGTAGAAGCTCCTACCGCGCCTGCAAGTGCATCACAACCAGCAACATTTAGCGATGTTTGTCCTGGAGAAGTCCTCGATTTAGCTTCTTATGGTGAGTTTACACCAGGCAAATTCCGTATCACAGATATTGATACTCGAGAGCTCGATTGTGGAGAGGGCGAGATTCCCGTGACATTTTCTGGTAGCTATATCGTACCAACTGATGCTACAGTAGGGGCAACTGTGTCTGTAGATCTAGAATGGGAATGGGAATTTAATGATTCAACAAACAATACCGATGATAACGAAGGTAATGTTGGTGAACCTGGAATTCAGGCCATAGACGTGGAATATACGCTCTCATCTACCCCATGCTTTGATTTATTAGAGATAACATCGAACGACTACGACAGTGCTTGTGTTGGGTTTCCATTTACCATGGAAACAGATCTTGAGCTTGATGGCACAAAACAAGGAGACAGTGAGTTTAACTGGACGGCAGATTTGGGTAGTCCTCAGTTTGAGCCTACTAGTGGAGCCAATAATACTAGTTTTTGGCTGGGGGAGCCATTTGTAGAAAAAGGTCAGAAAGTAGATGGTAAAATCACTGTTGAGTACACGGGCAGTAGAAGTGTAGTTCCAAACACAAGGGACTTTTCATACAAATTAGTAGAAGTTAGTTTCGATATTAACGAAACAGAAGACACTGGCGACGACCAAGTCATTGTTTATCCTTCTGCAGACTATGTCGACAGTTTACTACCAATTTTGGAATGGATACCAGTCACAGTCAACCATACTAGAGGGTGTGAGCTAGAAATCGAAATCAAAAATGACGATTTAGTTTTTTATAAAGATAAAGCTGCGCCAACGGCCACAACCACAGGTACAGCGAAATCTCTGAAAGCAAAATTTCTGACGGGAGACACCTTTTACATTGCCACAAAAACAGTTGGCACTGGAGAGCTAGCTTTCACTGCCACAGGAGATTTAGGTGATGGGTCGCATGATATCCCAGTTAATGTAAGTCTAGCTAAAAAGCCTTTTGAGATTAAGTTGAATGACACAAAAGAGACAAATGATGACTACTTAATAGTTGTTGAAGATTCAGATGACCCTCATAAAATAAAAGCCGAAGTTAGCGTGAGTGGAGCTACACAATTCACAAATGTCAACTTTACCACTACATCATCAAATATTGAAGTTGTTGATGAGAACACCAACCCTACCGAATTAGAGGCAACAGGGAAGCTAGCATCATCATCTACAGGAGTGGTCACAGCGGAACTTCAGACTTCTTTGGGGACGGCTAATGTGAATCTTGATGTTGATCTTGTTACGGTAGGAGTAGAGTTTGCCAATAGGGATGAGCCAGATAAAACCGTTGAAGATCTTGCATCTCACAATGGAGACGTAATTTATTCAGGAGATGACACAGGAGATCTCGTGAAATGGAAGCTTCCAGCCATTAATGGTAAGACATACACATGGAAAGCGACAAATACATTTACAGATGAAGTCATTAATGGACCGACAGGAGTGAATGAAAACGAATGGCTTATTGACGGAACAGGCCTTGATTGGGATCCTGGAGATTACATTTTGGAGTGTAATATCACAGATATTGGAAAGTTTGAGAAGCAATATGAAATAGGATGGAGAACGAAAGAAACTATTATTGTAGGACAAATCGTGGAATATGAACATGTAAGTATTGATGATGATTCAGAAGATTTATTACGCGAGGCACTTGCTTATCATGTTGTGAGTGACTTCCAGGATAAGTTTTTCAATATTAAACTACCTGGCCAGTTTGGCACACATGAACTTGCAATTGTATTGGTAGAAGCGGTAGAAAGCTTAAATGGAACTAAGAAACTTGTTGAATTTTTAGCAGGTTTAGCAGCCTTAGATAATAAAGCTGACGTTAACTTAGGCCCCCTTAGGCTTCCTGGTGGTTCGCAACCCTCGTGGGATGCCCACTTATTTGCTATCCAAGAGATATTGAATGCTAATACGGATGAATATCTACAAATGCCTTCGCCATCATTTGAGAAGTCCTTTATATCGAGTAATTTAGAGAAAGACAATGGTATATATAGAGTGTATAATCGTTTTCAGGCGAATATCGTTTTTGAGCAAAATGGCACCATTCGGGACGCTCGTCCTACTACAAGTGAAACTCAATATTTCAGTCTAGGGCCAACTA
Source organism: uncultured Verrucomicrobiales bacterium (assembly GCA_964445335.1). Lineage (GTDB taxonomy): Bacteria > Verrucomicrobiota > Verrucomicrobiia > Verrucomicrobiales > Akkermansiaceae > WTJZ01. Next base: position 2,822 of record CAYUKP010000145.1, on the reverse strand, counting down.
AGCTCAATATTGGTGTTGCCCGTGATGAGTTTACTTTAGAGATAGGAGAAATTGATTTTAAATTCCCTTCGACTGATCGTTTACAGTTTCTTACGTTAGAAGAAGCTGAACACAACCCTAATAGTGGAATTAAGGGAGGAGTAGGGGCTAAATATTACGCCCAGTATGCTTCTGGACGAATTGCAGAAAAAGGTCAGCTCTTAAACCTTAGGCTTTTAGGTCGCGACGCTCCTTGGATATGGGTAAGCCCTATCTACTCACTTGATGCTGATGGCAGCGTTAAAGAAGAAATTTCGACTAGTACAGATATATTATACGATATTAATACTGTAAGTGTAATAAGGGGTGATTGTGCATTTAATGAAATTTTTATTTATGAGAGAGGTAATAAACCTGGAACTTACGAAACATATAATCAGAAAAAAGTTTTGACAATGAAAGGTAAACTTAAGTGTTTCGTGGATTCCGTAGCTCATGGAGTAAGAGATGAACAAGCGTCAAAGACTATAATAAAATGAAGAAGTTAATTTTTAGGGTTCTAATTTTGGGCTGTATGGCAGCACTATCTTATTATGTGTTCATAAAAGATAAGAGTCTGGAGGAAACATACGCTTTACCTGACTTGTCAAAGTCTAACCTTGTAAAAGACGAGGGTGAAGAAGGTAAAGTTGATGAGGAGTATATTAGAAAAACTATAAGTGTAATCAAGGGAGAGATTAAAGGTGACTATTACTCATACCGTAGTCTTTATGACCTTTTGGGGGAACGTTATACTAAAGAACAAGCGATATCAGTAGCGAAAGAGTTTGTCTATGACGATAATCTCGAGGTTTCTCTTATCGCTATCGAAATATTACTTAAATTAAATTATGATGGAGATCTGGAAAGTATTGTGATGGGGCTTATTGAAAAAAATAAAAAAACTAGTTATTTGCAGTCGCTTCTTTCTTTGTCTAGTCAGTATAGACTTAACAATGTTGATCAAATTGTGAATTATTTTATTGATAATAAATTGTACACATCTAGAAGTAACCTAGGGAATATCATTAAGAAAGCTTCAAAAGAAAAGCAGAAAGTGTATTTAAATGCAGAGGTAGCGGATTTTTTGCATCCTTTACATAAAAAAAGACTATTGCTGGAATTGGGTGTTGCTGATTATGAAGATGGCTATGCTGGGTTATTGAGTTCAAAATATAAAACCGATAATGATCTTATTGAAGATGGAGGAATGCTATTGCAGATTAATGAAATGCATCCTGATGTTGTGTCCGATGCAACTATAGTTAAATTATTGAAGATAGTGGAAGGAGTGGAAGAGGGGAATGGTAATATAACAACTTTCATAAGAGATTATGTATCTAGCGAGAAAGTCAGTCAGTCCTATTTGGAAAATATATTAATTAAAAAGGATGATAAATCTATCTGTGAACAAGTGTTGGTTAGTCTTCTTGTCGCTTTTCCTGAATCGAAAATAGCGAAAGATTATCTTATTTCTGAGCTAAATAATGTTACGAATGTTATAGGCCCAAATGTGAAGTATCGACTCGCTGCTCTTTTAGATGATCCATACGTAAATACACAATCTCCACCACCTAAATCCAAATATGAGACTCCCAATAGCTCTACTCATTGGAAATTACGAGTGCATCAAAAAGACCGTTCTCCATACATATGGATTCATAATTATATAAAAGATTATGACTTGTTGAATAACTAAACAGCTTATTCAGCTCGCGGGCGTAACTAACTAAGTTTTTTTCTGGTTGAATATTTTTAATCGAGTTAAGAAATGAATAAAAGATTGCTAATAGGTATCACGCTTACGTTAATTACAGGAGCAGCTTCTTACGTTATGACGAAGACTCGTTTAGGTGGGGCTAAGGCTACGAGTGAACCTGTTGTGTCTCTGAAGAGTGATAGGGGGTATGAGGTCAAGTCCTCTGCCAACGTCTCGCCTCGATTTGACTCGGTTGAGGTCTCTCGTCGAGTGGCTGAGATGGGGACTGTGTTGCACAGTGAGCAGCGAGCGGTAGTGATCTTATCTCCTGCGGAGGTTTTGCGTCGGGCGGGGGAGCCTAATGGGCGTGAGGGGGAGAGTCGGGAGATTAAGCGTAGTCTGGATTCTGAGGAATGGGACGGGCAGGCGTATTTGCTGGTGGAGGAGCTAGAACTAGGACGTGGGATCGAGTTGACGCATGCGCAGGTGATGGAGTTTCTCTCTGGGGAGCAGGCGGGATGGAGTGATAACTATTACCGCTGGATCTCCGATGAGTTGATGACGGTGCTCCGTGAGGACCTGCCTGAGACGGCGTATGAGGATCTGATGTCGCTGGTGACGAATACGGAGCTCAATGAAGCGATTAGAGGGTATGCGCTGCAGCATGTGGGGCATCTGGCGGATCAGGGAGTGAATACGGAGGAAGCGGTGGAGTCGCTTTGGCGATTGGCACAGGGGGAGGACTATGAGCTCAAGTCGACGGCTTTGGTCGGACTGTATCAATATGCTAAACTGCATCCCGAGGTGCAGGCGGTGGAACCTGTGATCGAGTTAGCGGGGCAACTGGTGGAGTCGGAGGATAAGAATACTCGTGTGACGGCCGAGGGGATTGTCCTAGGCTCTAAGGGATGAACCGCGAAAGGCGCGGAAGGGCGCGAAATTTTTGTAGGGTTAACCACTAACAGCGTGAAGGATTTTTTGGGAGAGATACCCTACTAGCTGAGGTTAAGTTTGTTGGCTTGGTCCGCGGAAATGCGCGGAAGGGCACGGAATTTTTTGTGGTTATGAGATGTCTGGAACTAGGATCTTTGATGAGAGCGTTTGG